>NZ_CAURKP010000336.1:0-2512 GCF_963525155.1 uncultured Rhodococcus sp. | reverse complement strand
AGCCGTATCTGTGCACGCAGTCCCCCTAACCGGACAGATTGAAGTTGCCGGAACCGCCGTAGAGCGCGAGTGAGACGAGCAGGGTCACCGCCACGACGCAGATCAGCGAGAGCCGAACCCCGCGGCCCACTGCAGTTCCCACGCCCGACGGTCCCCCGGACGCGTTGTATCCGTAGTACGTGTGGATCAGCATCACCAGTAGTGCCATCACGAGCACTTGAACGAAGGACCATGCGACGTCGACCGGATCGAGGAACGTCGTGAAGTAGTGGTCGTAAAGACCGGAGGACTGACCGAACAGCACGACCGTGGTGAATCGTCCGGCTAGAAATGATCCCACGAGCGCCAGTGAGTACAGCGGCAAGATCGCGATCATCCCTGCGGTGACGCGGGTGCTGACGACGTACGGGACCGAACTGATCGCCATCGATTCGAGGGCGTCGATTTCCTCACTGATGCGCATGGCACCGATCTGCGCGGTCGAACCTGCGCCGATCGTGGCCGACAGGCCGATTCCCGCGATGACCGGCGCAGCGATACGAACGTTGATGAAGGCGGAGAAGAATCCGGTGAGCGCTTCGACTCCGATATTTCCCAGTGAGCTGAAACCTTGGATCGCAATGGTGCCGCCCGAGGCGAGAGTCAAAAATCCTACGACCGCAACCGTGCCGCCGATCACTGCCAAAGCTCCGGTGCCCATGCTGATCTCGGCTACCAGCCTCAACACTTCTTTCGGGTGTTTGCGAATTGCCCACGGGATGTGAGCGATGGCGCGCGCGAAGAAGACAGCTTGTCGCCCGACGTCGTCGATCGAGCGTGACGTTCGAGCCACCCGCGCCCGCGTGCGTCCGAACTTGCCGATTTGTGCCAGCGAATCCGACAGCGTCACCTCGATCACCCCGCCGTCAATCGGATGCCGACCGCGGTGACGATGGTGTTGACGACGAACAACGCCATGAATGCGTACACCACCGTTTCGTTGACAGCCTCCCCCACGCCTTTCGGCCCACCCCGTACCGACAGTCCGCGATAGCAGGCCACCAATCCCGCCAGCATCCCGAACAGTGCAGCTTTGACCATCGACAACGCCACCTCGGGGAGGCCGGTCAGCAACGTGATTCCCTCGACGAAGGCGCCAGGGTTCACGCCCTGGAGAAACACCGAGAACGCGTAACCGCCGACGATGCCGATGACGCAGACGAGTCCGTTGAGCAGCAAAGCCACCACGGTCGACGCGACCACCCGAGGAATCACCAGCCGAGTGATCGGATCGATCCCGAGCACCTCCATGGCGTCGATCTCTTCACGAATCGTTCTCGATCCCAGATCGGCGGCGATGGCAGTCGCGCCCGCACCTGCCACGATCAGCACCGTCACCACCGGACCGACCTGAGTCACGGCGCCGAGCGCGGCCCCGGCGCCGCTGAGGTCGGCGGCACCGATCTCACGGAGCAGGATGTTGAGCGTGAAACTCACCAGGACCGTGAACGGCACGGCCACCAATACGGTCGGCACGATCGACACCCGGGCGATCATCCAACTCTGCTCGAGAAACTCCTGCATCTGAAAGCGGGTGCGGAACAAGCCCACTGCGACATCGGCGCCCATCCGGTAGAACTGGCCGAGTTCGCGCATCGGGCCCGCAAGTGCAACTCTTCCGCTGTACACGTCAATGCCCCGAAGGACATGACGTGGAGTTGCCGTAGTCGACCTTGAATTCCTTGATCCCGTTGAGCCAACCGGACGAGAGCCTGCTCGGATCGCCGAGCTTGCTGATGTCGGGCATGTGATCGGCGATCTTGCCGAAGATCAGATCGACCTCCATTCTGGCCAGGTTGGCGCCGACGCAGTAGTGCGGCCCGGTTCCTCCGAACGCGAGGTGCGGGTTCGGGTCTCGGGTGATGTCGAAGACTTCGGGGTTCCCGAAGACGGTTTCGTCGAAGTTCGCCGAGCCGTAGAGCAGTACGACACGCTGCCCCTTCGCAATCGCAGTGCCGGCAATCTGTGTGTCCACCACTGCTGTTCGTTGCATCGACGTCAGTGGCGAAGCCCAGCGGATGATCTCGTCCGCGGCGGTGCGCGGACGCTCGCGCTTGTACAGTTCCCACTGATCCGGATGCTCGAGAAATGCCATCATGCCGAGTGTCGTTGCGTTTCGCGTCGTTTCGTTGCCTGCGACAGCCAACATGATGACGAAGAAACCGAACTGTTCCGGGGTGAGTTTCTGTCCGTCGATGTCGGCATGCACCAAGCGCGAGATGATGTCGTCGAGCGGTTCCTCCCGTCTCGCCTCGGCCAGTTGATAGGCGTAGCCCAGGATCTGCGCCGACGCCATCCGAGACCCGCCGGCGAGCGACTCGTCGTCGTATCCCGTCATCTGATTCGACCATTCGTACAGCTGACGGCGCCCGTCCTGCGGTACACCGATCAGCTCCGAGATCGCCTGCATGGGTAACTCGCTGGCGACCTGGCTGACAAAATCACCGCTACCTTCCGCCACGGCAGCCAACGC
>NZ_CAURKP010000335.1:0-2535 GCF_963525155.1 uncultured Rhodococcus sp. | reverse complement strand
CGCTGGATTTAGGTTCCAGGGTCTCAGGACGTGGGGGTTCAAGTCCCCCCTCGCGCACAACGAACCGCCCCGCCGGATCAGATCCGGCGGGGCTTTTTCGGTTCTAGATCAGGCTCAGCGCTTTCGAGCCTTGACCGGCGGGGTCATGTATGTCGTCCGGCTCGGCGTCAGCCCCAGACGGACCGAGCTCTCCAACCACGTGATCGCCGACGCCGTCGGATCCACAACCGGAACGTGAATCCCTTTGCCATGCAGCCTGTCTCGGACTGCACTGGTCACACCGAGCATCCCGGTGCAACCGAGAACGACGGAATCGGCCTCGCCGTTCTCCACTGCCACAGACGCCTGAGCGGCCAGTCGATCGATCAGTTCCTCCCGATCGGTGAGGCCCAGCACCGGCATGTCCACGACTCGAATACTGCCCAGCCGACTATCGAGCCCATACCGCCGAGTGAGCGATCGCAGCATCGGCACGACGTTCGGCAGGATAGTCACGACACCGACGCGATCGCCCAGACTCATCGCTGTCAGAAATGACGGCTCGAAGCCGCCGACCACCGGTGCGCCGATGACCTCTCGGGCGGCATGCACTCCGGGATCGGCGAAACATGTGATGAACACACCGTCCACGCCGTCGGCTGCCGCTTCCTCGACCCTCTGCACTATCCCGGGGCCGGCAAGTGCCTCGTCGTACTCGGACTCGATGCTCGCCGTACCGGTAGGCAGCGAAACGACGTCGACCGTCGTGCCGGGCGCCGCCCAGTGCTCCACCTCGGCTGTCACCGCCGGAGTCAGTGTGGTGTCGATGACCGGGCGAATCACTCTGATGTGCATGAAACACTCCCCTGCTTTCGGATACGCGCCGAGGTTATCGATGCAGTACAGCCGGGAGAATGTGTTCAGTGCCCTGGCGTTGCGGGTGAGAATGGGCATAGCGCACAGGTGCTGTGGAACGGCTCCTACGACACGCCGTGGCACGGCCTCTACGACACCGTGTCGGAGATCGCAGGGCGAGGCACTATAGCTCTCAGGTACCGTCTTAGTGTGTCCAAGAACGCTACTAAACGCCGACCTGCGCTGATTCTGCTGGTCATCGTGTCAGCTGCCGGCTGCCTCGCGCTCGGCTGGTGGCAGTGGGAGCGCTTCGAAGCCGTCGGAGGCTCGGGACAGAATCTCGGGTACGCGTTCCAGTGGCCGCTGTTCGCGGCGTTTGTCGTGTACGCGTACCGCAAGTTCGTTCAGCTCGAAGACGTGGACCCCGAAGAGGCCGAAGCCGAGGAAGCCGCCGCGGAGCCGCGTGAGATTCCCGCCGACCTCTTGCCGCAACGCCCGCAGGCCGAGTTCGACGATGTGAACCTCGACGTCGACGACCCTGAAGCCCGCCAAATGCTGGAATACAACGACTACCTTGCGCAGCTCGCCGCTCGCGAGTCCGATAGGAGCACGACGTGAGTACCGGTTCGGAAGCGAGCATCGCTACCCCCGCAGTCAACGCAGAAAAGCAGAAGAAGGTTGCGTCGGCGCTGGTCCGATACCGCGTTCTTGCCTGGATCACCGGCCTGTGGCTGCTGTTCCTGACCGGTGAGATGGTCTACAAGTACCTGATTCTCGACAATTCGGCGGACGCACCCTCGTGGTTGTTCTACATCGGCCAGATCCACGGCCTGTTCTACATGCTCTACCTCGTGTTCACGATCGACTTGGCGATCAAGGCCAGGTGGAAGCCCGGTACGACGGTTGCCACCGCGCTTGCCGGCACGATCCCGTTCCTGTCGTTCGTGTTCGAGCACAAGCGGACTGCCCAGGTGAAGCAGGCTTATCAGCTCTGAGAGTTCCAAAAAGTAGAGCCCTGAACGCAGACGCGTTCAGGACTCTACTTTTCGGATTCGGTTCAGCCGGCCAGTGCCGCCAGCGCGGGAACGAGCTGTACGAGCGCGCGCCCTCGATGTGACGCCGCATCCTTCTCTGCCGGGGTGAGTTCTGCGGCCGAGCGGGTGTCGCCGTCCGGACGGAAGATGGGGTCGTATCCGAAGCCGCCGTCGCCGGCTGGTTCGCGGCCGATCACCCCGCGCCATTCGCCGCGCACGACGGTCTCGTCGCCGCCGGGGATCACCAGTGCACAGGCGGAGACGAACGCCGCGCCTCGACGCTCGTCTGGCACGTCTCCCAGCTGAGCCAGGACCAGAGCCGTGTTGGCGCCGTCGTTTCCGTGAGTGCCCGACCATCGCGCGGACAGCACGCCGGGCATACCGTTGAGTGCGTCGATCTCGACACCGGAATCGTCTGCGATGCAGGGCATTCCGGTTGCAGCTGCTCCGTCACGCGCTTTGGCGAGCGCATTCTCCTCGAACGTCACTCCGGTCTCGGGGGCTTCGGGGAACGGCGGGACCTCGTCGAGCCCGACCAGTTCGATTCCGTTCACTCCGGCGGCGTCGAGCACCCGGTGAAGTTCCTTCAGTTTCTTGGCATTTCGGCTGGCAACCAGTACTCGTACGCTCACAGCTCAGGCACCGAACTTCTTCTTGGGTTCCGGAT
>NZ_CAURKP010000334.1:0-2599 GCF_963525155.1 uncultured Rhodococcus sp. | reverse complement strand
ATTGGTCACCTCGATGGGCGTCGCGGTCCGACGCGAAGACGCGGCGGCCGAATTGAACGCGCGAACGGAAGACCGCCTCCTGGCAATCAAGGATCGACTCTCCGCCCTCGGTTCGTTGCCGTCGGTGACCCTCCTCCGCACCGGCGAGAACGGTGTCGTCTACAACCAGGTCGACGCTCTTCTCGACGCCCTCGGTTTCCCCGGCGAACGAGCTACATCGGAGGAGTTCACGCGCACACTCACAGCGGAGCAACTCGATCAGGTGACCAGCGACGTGATCATCGTGGGCGCATTCCAGGACCAGCAGGACGTCCGCGCGCAGTTGGCGATGAACCCGCTCTGGGAGCGTCTTCCCGCTGTCCGCTCGGGGAACGTCCATTACGTCGACGACAGCCTGTGGGGCTCGGGCTATTCTCCCCGCGCGACCGAGCTGCGACTCGACGACATCGAGCGGATCTTCAGCTGACGCCGTCGTGTCACCTCGACTTATCGGTGCATTACCTCGAGAATCATGACCATGGACAAAATCAGGTTCTTCGAGCTGGTCACCGAATGGTTCGAGGTACTCGGTGTTGTCGCCATGGTTCTCGGGTTCGTGTTCGCATTCGTGATCGCGGGGCGCGCATGGAGTCGAACGCGGGACGGTAGTTCGGCGTTTCGTACTCTGCGCGAGACCATGGGCGCGGTCATCCTTCTCGGCCTCGAGATCCTTGTCGCCGCTGATCTGGTGAAGACGGTGACGTCGTCGCCGTCGCTGACAGACGCCGCAGTTCTGGGCATGATCGTTCTTATTCGGACCGTGCTGAGCCTGTCGATTCAGATCGAGATCGACGGGGTACTTCCGTGGCGCAAGGCGTTGGTGTCAAGTCCGGAACTCCTGGTACGCGCAGCGCGCGGATCAGGAGGCCGCACGACGCCCGACGCGTCGAGTTCGTAGCGATAGCCGTTGCGAGTGAAAGGTCGGGCAGATGACAGCAGTGCGTACCGAGCATCTCACGGTCGACGAAAGGCGGGCGCGCGGCCGTCAGGCGCGTAGAGATACGCCATTGGCCGCGCTCGCGGATCTGGCAGAGAGTGACCGTGATCCGATATCACTGCTCGAATTGCAGGCGAAGTCGCGGGTACAGGACCTGGTGCCCATCCGATACGGGCGGATGTCGGCATCGCGGTTCTCGTTCTTCCGCGGCGCTGCTCTGGTGATGGCCGACGATTTGTCACGCAGTCCGGATTCGGGTCTTGCCAGCCAACTCTGCGGCGACGCGCACCTGAGCAACTTCGGTATCTATGCGACGCCCGAGCGAAAACTCGCGTTCGACATCAACGACTTCGACGAAACGTACCCGGGACCGTTCGAATGGGACGTGAAACGACTGGCCGCAAGTTTGGTGATCGCCGCAAAGGACAACGGATTTTCGGGCAAGGAGCGGAAGAAGATCGTTCGCGGATGCGCGGCCGAGTATCGGGAAACCATGATCACCCAGGCAGGATTGGGAAATCTTGCAGTCTGGTACTCGCACATCGCACCCGAGGACGGGCTCGAGGCTCTCCAGATCGACCTGAAGAAGCGCATGCTTGCTCGCACACAAGCGACGCTGGACAAGGCTCGTCGCCGCGACAGTGTGCAGGCGGCAGGCAAGTTCACCGAAATCGTCGACGGCCGGCGGCAATTCATCAGTGATCCGCCGCTGATCGTGCCCGCGAACGAGTTGTTCGCAGGGACCGATCTCACGCAGATCGAGGAGTTGCTACGTCAGCGCGTTCGGTCGTATCGGAGCACGCTGCAGTGGGACCGTCGGGTGTTGCTCGAAAGCTTCGAGATGACGCACATTGCGCGGAAGGTTGTCGGTGTCGGGAGCGTCGGAACACGCGCATGGATGATCCTCATGAAAGGAGTCGACGACGACGATCCGTTGATCCTGCAGGTCAAGGAAGCGCAACCCTCGGTATTGTCCGGCTACGTCGATGGTCCGACCTTCAAGAACGAAGGGGAACGCGTCGTCAACGGGCAACGCTTGATGCAAGCGACAAGCGACATCTTTCTCGGCTGGGAACGAGGGCCGGGGCTCGACGAGGGTGAGCACGATTTCTACATTCGTCAACTGCGTGACGGTAAAGGGTCGGCAGTCATCGAAGAGATGGTGCCGCAGGGGCTGGAACTCTACGGGCGCCTGTGCGCCAGGGTCCTTGCCTACGCACACGCTCGCTCGTCCGATCGGATAGCGATCGCCGAATATCTCGGTGACGGAACCGAATTCGATTTCGCGATCGGGGAGTTCGCGGCTGCCTACGCCAAGCGCAATGCTCGCGATCACGCCGCTCTGCTGACCGCGATCGACGACGGTCGCGTGTCAGCAGAGCGGGGAGTGTGACGACTCAGGCGAACGCGCCGTCGAGCCAGCCCTGCCACGCTGCCGTTGCTGATGCACCGTCAGCACCCTCTGCGAAGAGGTGATGGGCCGCGTCGACGGTGCCGCCGAAAGCATTTCGGCCGTAGAACCGCAGCAATGCGTCCTGGGTGCGCAAGCCGATGAACCAGTCGTTGATGTAGTCGACAATCGCGTCGACGGTTCCGATTCCGGGGACTTCCACCGACGCGGAG
>NZ_CAURKP010000333.1:0-2604 GCF_963525155.1 uncultured Rhodococcus sp. | reverse complement strand
ATCCAGCAGTCCTCCCAGGACGTGGCGAAATTTCTCGCCGAAGGGATCGGGAAACTCGACGCGTTCGAACTGTGGAACGACGGTTCCGACATCCCGGTCTTCGCGTGGCGCCTTGCCGAGGGGCACACGTCCAACTGGACGCTGTACGACCTCTCGGACCGGTTGCGAGGCAAGGGCTGGTTGGTGCCGGCCTACCCCATGCCGGACGATCTCGCGGATCTGACAGTGCAGCGCATCGTGGTTCGTAACGGACTGAGCATGGACCTGGCGGCCAATCTGCTGCGCATCATCGAAGAGGAAACCGCGTTCCTCGACGAACTGGACAGCCCGATGCCGCGGCCGCGCGTCACCGAGGGATTCCATCACTGACGTCGCTTACCACGTGAAGAGCGGCCGCCCACTCCCCTTCGGGAGTCGGCGGCCGCTCTGGTGTTTCAGGTGTTACCGAGAGATCAAGCAGCGCAAGCCGGCGAGGTCAAACCTGCAACGCCGACGATCTGGCAAGCGGTGGTCTTCGAGAGCTTCCAGACGCCGTCTTCGTAGACGAACGACGCCTGCAGGCCCTGCTGCAGCGGCTGGCCGTTGACGACGATGTTCAGCGAAGCTGCTGCCGTCTCGCTGCCCGTGTCGGTGACCGGGTCGAGGATCTCGACCTGCGCGCCGGCAGCCTTGGCGGCAGCGGCGACCTGGTTGATCAGCTCGGGATCCTGCTCGGCGCCCTGGACGAGGTTGACCTTGTCTGCGGCCGGAACGGTCTCGTCGAGTGCCTGGGCGACCTTGCCGTTGAGCTCAGCAGACGTCGGCAGTTCAACGGTGGTCGTCGCTGCCGCAGAGGTGGTGGTCGTAGGCTTCGCCGAAGTCGTCTTGTCGGAGTCTCCTCCGTCTGAACCACAAGCGGTCATCGTCAGGGCTGCTGCGATCGCCACGGCTGCAACGGTCATCTTCTGAAGCTTCAACTTCTCAGTCCTATCCATTCGGGTGTTCACATTCGAGCGTCAGTCGAACATCGTGCTTGCTCGAGGATCGTCGACAACATTACCCAACGGTACGCGGAAAAAGTCTAAGGACATCCTCAGAGAAGGCTGTCGACCGCATCTGCTACCTCGAGCACCTCATCCGATTCGGCGAAGGTTTTGACTATTCCCGTTCCGCTGGAACGGGTTTCGAAGCGAACTGTCACCACTCCGTGCCCGGCACCCTGCACCCAACCGTGTCCGTATTCTGGATGCTTCACGTCCAAACCGGGGTGCCAGTAGCGCTGAGGCACGCGTGCGGCCACCGGAACGTCGAGTTCGGCCTCATCGAGGGCGCCCGTGAGAGTCTCGACCGGATAGCCGGGAACATCCTGATCCAACTCGGGAAAAAGTGATCCTTGCCGAACGGTGGACAAACCGGCGAATCCCACACCGACCAGGCGAATCGGCCCCAATTCCTGTGGATCGATGACCTGTTTCTGCGCAGTCGCGATGAGGATTTGGCGGTCGATGGTGGCAAACGGCAGCGTCACGGATCGAGTCAAGATACTCATATCGGACTTCTTGAGCTTCAGTACGACGGTGCGAGCAGCTCTTCCGTCCTTCTCCAGCCTGGAAAATGCTGCGCGACCACTACTTTCGACGGCGGCGCGCAGTTGCGCCATCGTGACGATGTCTGCGGCGAACGTGGATTCCGCGCTGATCTGCTTGGATTCGGCACGCTCGGCGACCGGCCGATCGTCGATCCCCTGTGCGAGCCGATGCAACCCCGGTCCGACAGTGGTTCCGAGTATCGACGCCACCTCCGCTATGGGAGTGCGGGCAAACCCTCCGATGGTTTCGATGCCGAGACGCTTGAGCTTTTCCTCGGCAACAGGGCCGATCCCCCAGAGCTTCCGCACCGGCAGTGGATCGAGCAACTCGTGCTGCATCCCGGGAGGAATGACTGCGACGCCGTCGGGCTTTGCCAGTCCCGACGCGATCTTGGCGACCTGCTTACCTGCGCCGGCCCCGATCGAAGCGACCAACCCGGTCTCGGCTTTGATCAACGCCCGCAGGTCCTCGCAAAACGCGCGGACCTCGTCAGCTCCGACACCGGCCAACTCCACCGGTTCCCCGAAAGCCTCGTCCACCGACAGTTGCTCGAGGATCGGCATACGAAGGCGCAACGCGTCGAACGTGCGTTTACTGAGAACCGAGTACAGGGACATCCGTGGCGGCAATACCACCGCTCCACCACCGACCATCCGGCGTGCTTGATGCATCGGCATTGCCGATCGCGCACCGAAAACTCTCGCTTCGTAACTTGCCCCGGCCACCACCCCGCGCCCGCCCAAGCCGCCGACCAGCACCGGGCGACCTCGCAGAGTGGGACGCGTCAACTGCTCGGCGGAAGCGAAAAACGCATCCATGTCGAGATGCAGCACCCACCTACGACTTCGTGTGGGATCACCTTGATTCATCGGGCGTTACGGTTCTCTCAAAAGTAGGTGCAGAATTTACGTCCGCGCCTTCTTCTTCGGCGACTTCTTTTTCGGCAGGGGCAATACGTCGGCAGTCCGTTGAATGAAGGCGTGCAGGTGATCGAGGTCCTGCAACCGTTCCTCCGTCACCCGGTAATAATCCTTCG
>NZ_CAURKP010000332.1:0-2614 GCF_963525155.1 uncultured Rhodococcus sp. | reverse complement strand
CTCGGCAGCGGATTCGACGCGTTGACGTGTGGTGCTCGCGCGCTCGACGTAGTGCGCTTCATCCAAGCGGCCGGAATCCTCGAGCGATTGGAGGACCGGTGGGAAGGTACGTCCGAGCTTGAGGATGGCCGCGGCGTCGGTTTCCTTGAGCCGCCTGGTCAGCTCAGCCTGCGGCAATGTTCCGGGTAGGATCGTCAGGATTTCTTCACCCTCGACCAGCGGCTTTCCGAGTGCAGCAGATGCCGCGCTGACGGAGGTGACGCCGGGAATCACCTCGGCGTCGAAGCGATCGGCCAGCCTCTTGTGCATGTGCATGTAGGAGCTGTAGAAGAGTGGATCGCCGGCGGCGAGCAACGCGACGGTTCGACCGGCCGCGAGGTGAACTGCCAGCCGTTCGGCAGCCGCTTCGTAGAATTCGTCCATCGCGCCCTGGTATCCGCCGGGATGATCAACGGTCTCGGTGGTCACGGGGTAGACGAGGTGTTCTTCGATCTGTCCTTCGCGCATGTACGGCGCTGCAACTCCGCGGGAGATGCTCTTGCCGTGCCTCGCGGAGTGGAACGCAACCACATCGGCCTCGCCGATGACGCGGGCGGCCTTGACGGTCACCAATTCGGGATCGCCGGGGCCGATACCGACACCCCAGAGCTTGCCTGCACTCATTCGACTTCGCTCGCAATCGCGTTGACGACGGCCGCGGTGATCGCGCTGCCGCCGCGTCGGCCGCGGAGAACGAGATGATCGATCCCGCTGGCGTGTTCGATGAGGGCTTCCTTCGACTCGGCAGCGCCGATGAAGCCGACCGGACCTCCGACGATGGCGGCGGGACGGGGTGCGCCGGCTTCGATGAGGTTCAGGAGATGGAACAGTGCGGTGGGTGCGTTTCCGATCGCGACAACAGCGCCCTCGAGCTTGGCTCCCCACAGTTCGAGAGCAGCCGCCGAGCGAGTGTTGTCGATGGTCGACGCCAGCACAGGAACCCGCGGATCGCCGAGGGTGCAGATGACGTCGTTACCGGCGGGCAGACGCTTGCGCGTGATGCCGGCAGCCACCATCTGAGCGTCGCAGAAAATCGGCGCGCCGTCGCGCAGAGCTGCGCGCGCAGCCGAGACGACACCGGGGGTGAAGGCGACGTCGTCGACGAGATCGACCTGGCCACTTGCATGAATCATGCGCACTACAGCTTGCGAGACATCCGCCGGGAAACGGCTCAGGTCGGCTTCGGCCCGAATGGTGGCAAAGGACTGGCGATAGATTTCCGCGCCGTCACGGATGTACTCGATCATGTGCCACACGATAGAGGCATCACCGATCGGCCGGATTCACCCGGTAACCGTCACCCGTCGCAATCACATCCGCTACGTCCCCGCGGGGACGTCCGCAGCTGCGGTCGCACCCGGCCCAGTGCTGGCGCCCGACGACAGGCAGTTCTGCCTGCTCGACGGCGGTGATTGCGTCGGTGCGCACATCGGCGAGCGACTTCTCGCATCCCGGGCTTCCGGTGCAGGCGGTGACCTCGAGCCACGGTGAGTTCTCGTCGAAGATCAACCCCATGGGTGCCAGCACCCGGACTACCTGCTCGGCTGCCCATTCGTCGAGGTCGAAGATATGCACCGATCGCCAGGGCGTCACGACGACGGGCTTGTCGACGGCGGCGAGGAACTCGGCCAGCCGAGCGTCGAGCAGCCCGAATCGCAGGCCGCCGCCCAGAGCTACGGTCCCGTCGCGCTGCTCGAGCCAGCCGATAGTGGGCCGTGCATCCGGCGTGAGGTCCGCCGCAACGGTGGACTCGGCGCTCAGACCCAGCTGCTCGAGGGTGCGTTCGATTCCGTCCGGAACCTCGGCCAGGCGCCAGTGCTTGTCGCGGACGTCGAGGAATGATCGGGCCGCCGCGAGGAGCAATTCGACGGCGTCGTCCGCCTGTACACGATGAGTGGTGTGGTGACCGGCGAGCACCAGTGAATGCTCGGTGGCGCTGAGTGCGTGGAGTCCGAAATCGCCCCGAAGCCCGCTGATGTCTCCGCGCCCGTCGTCGAGGGTGAACAGGGTTCGCCCTGGCAGATCTGCCAATGCTTGATCCGCTTGGATCGCCGAATCGAGACGGTGGACCAGTTCACGAATGTCGGCGACGCCCCCGATACGGCCGGACAGTGGGGACGCGAGGATGTTGCGCACTCGCTCGTGCGTCGCGGACGGCAGCAGGCCGGCCGAAGCGATTCGCGATGCGAAGGCTTCGGGGTCCGAGACCGAGCGCAGTTGGACGTTGCCCCTCGAAGTGAGTTCCATCTGCCCGTTGCCGAGATCGCGCGCCGCGTCGGCGAGCGTCTGCAACTGGGTGGGGGTGAGGAGTCCGCCGGGTAGGCGCACGCGTGCCAGTGCGCCGTCGGCGGCGTGGTGAACTTGCAGTGCACCCGGGCACGCGTCTGGCTGTGAACGGTCCGTGGGCATGGCTCCAGGGTACGACCTGTCATGAGTGCCTTCTGCGGACCGGTAGCATCACCACCACCAGTGACGGCAGTTGAGGAAACCGGTGGAAGTCCGGTGCGGTCGCGCCACTGTGAGTGTTGCTCGAGCGGGACGTGTTTCCGCTCGGAAACACGAGTCAGACCCTCAA
>NZ_CAURKP010000331.1:0-2618 GCF_963525155.1 uncultured Rhodococcus sp. | reverse complement strand
GTCCGGCCGCAGCCGAAGCGCTGCGGCTACTCGGCTCGCCGTCGATGGTGTCGGAGTATCTCGAGCGATTGTGGCCGCGGCACAGGCGGATGGTCGCTGTGACAGGTACGGACATGCGGCTGCTCCTGTTCGTGTCCGTCGTCGAACGCGTGCTCGCGTCGGTGGATCGGATCGCGGTTCACCTCTCGGATCGGGAGAACACCGGCGTGCGTGTGGTGACGTCGGCCGACGGCGTGTCGGTCGCGGCGACTCGTCGGACGTTGTCCGGGCTGGCTCTGGCCGGGTTGCGAGTTGACGGGATTGTGGTCAACAACCTTGTCCCGCAGTTCAACTCGTCCGCCGGGAAGAGTGTCGACGATTCACCGGCGGCGCAGTGGCTCGCGTCGATCCGGGCGGCTCAGGCACTCGTCGTGGACGAACTGCGTGGATCAACCGATGGAATGTCCGTCACAACGGTCGAACGCGCTTGCGCCGAACCGGTAGGGTTGGCCGCTCTGGGCGAGATCGCGGCCACGTTCGAGGGTGGAGCGGGCACGGATTCGGGCACCGTCGGTACCGCGGACAACATCGTGGTGTCGTTGGAGTCCGGGACCGGAGTCGATTCGGTGTACGTGATGCGGATGTACCTTCCGCTCGTGGATCCGTCGTCGTTGTCGTTGGGCCGGGTGGAGGACGATGTGCTGGTGGGAGCAGACGGCGTACGACGCAGAGTTCGTTTGGCGTCGGTGCTGCGTCGTTGTGTCGTGAACGGGGCGGAGTTGGACGGCAGTTACCTGATCATCCGGTTCAGCCCGGATCCCGCGGTGTGGCCGGTATGAGCGAAGAGCACGAGCGCCTCGTCGCGGAGTTTCGCGCGCTGGCGGAAACCGTTCTGACGCGCCTGGAACCGGTGCTGCAGAAGGCCGCAGCAGCGACGGCCGACGTTGCGAGTGACTCGGCGTCCACGGACACGCAGCCGGTGTTCACCGGCTGCAGCTGGTGCCCGGTGTGCGCCCTCGCCGCACTGGTTCGCGGTGAGCACCACGAACTGTTGGCATTCCTCGCGGGTCAAGCAGCAGCATTCCTTGCGTTGCTTCGTGAGATTCTCGACGAGTTTCTCGGGGGGCCGTCAGACCCCGATCGTGGACCCGAAGGCGGTCCGACGACGCCAGGTGCGGAGCGAACTCGCACGGCGGCATTTGTCCCGATCAACGTGACGGTCAAGGACTGACTCAGTACCCCGGGTAGAGCGAACGGCCCGAGATGAGCACAATCGACACAATGGTCACCGACGCACGAAGCACCGATTCAGGGTGCGCACTCCAGCGGACGCCGCTCGCGCGGGAATCGTCGCGATGAGCGCGCGCCGCTTGAAAGCGGTCTCCGGCTCCACCATGGACGACATCTTGACGGTCGGCATCGACGTCGGCGGGACGAGTATCAGGGCCTCCGTCGTGGACGTCGACGGACAAGTGCTCGAGATGATTCAAGCCCCGACCCCGCAGTCGGCCAGGGCACTCGAAGACGGTCTCGATCGCGTCGTGCGCGAATTGGTCACCAGGCACGAGGTATCGGCCGTGGGGTTGGCGGTCGCCGGCTTCATCACCTCCGATCGAAGCTCGGTTCGGTTCGCTCCGCACTTGCCGTGGGTGGACGCGCCGGTCGGAAGTGACTTGAGCAAGCGGCTCGGCTTGCCGGTCGTTCTCGAACACGACGCCAATGCGGCGGCGTTCGCGGAGCACCGATTCGGCGCGGCCGCAGGTGGCCGCAATGTCGTGATGGTGGCAATCGGGACCGGAATCGGTGGAGCGCTGCTGATCAACGGTGAGCTGTACCGGGGGAGTCACGGCGTCGCTCCCGAACTGGGCCACATCCAGGTCGTTCCGGGCGGGCGTCAGTGCGCGTGTGGCAAACGTGGGTGTTGGGAGCGCTATTGCAGCGGAACGGCGCTCGTCGACACGGCAATCGAACTGCTTGCCGCCGACCCGGCCGCGTCGACGGTCCTGGCGCGTGAGGTAGCGGTGGATCCTGGTTCGCTCACCGGTCGCCGGATCGCCAACGCCGCGCAGGACGGTGACCCACTCGCGCTGGCAACGATCGCCGAGTTCACCCGTTGGCTGGCCGTGGGTCTGGCCATGGTCGGTGACGTCTACGATCCCGATCTGGTCGTGATCGCCGGCGGCGTCGCGAGTTCTGCCCCACTGTTTCTCGACGACGCCCGCGAGCAGTACGCGACATTGTTGACCGGGGCGAAGCACCGCCCACTGGCCCGCATCCGTTCCGCTCAGCTGGGCGAAGCTGCGGGCATGGTCGGCGCCGCCGCTTTGGCCCGATCGGTAGTGCCTCAGGATCTCGGTGGGGTCGACGGCGCTGGAACCACGTCTGCCGGACTGTGATCGGGTCGATCCTGCAGGGGCGTGTGTAGCGGGGGTTACCGGTCGGCAGTAAGGTCGTACTCAGCGAAATTCAGCTGTGAATGGGAGGGACGCCGTGTGGTATTGGCTCTTCAAGTATGTGTTGCTGGGGCCGATTCTCTGGCTGCTCGGGCGTCCGACGGTCAAGGGTCACGAGAACATTCCGACTGACGGGGCGGCCATTCTGGCCAGCAACCACCAGGCGGTTCTGGACTCGTTCTACCT
>NZ_CAURKP010000330.1:0-2723 GCF_963525155.1 uncultured Rhodococcus sp. | reverse complement strand
CGACTGGGACGGCTGGGTTGCGCTCACCGATCAGATCGAGATCAAGATCCAGCTCGTCGGCGACGACCTTTTCGTCACCAACCCCGAGCGTCTCGAAGAAGGCATCGTCAAGGGCGCGGCCAACGCACTCCTGGTGAAGGTCAACCAGATCGGCACCCTGACCGAGACCCTCGACGCTGTCGATCTCGCTCACCGCAACGGTTACAAGACGATGATGAGCCACCGGTCCGGCGAGACCGAGGACACCACCATCGCCGACCTCGCAGTTGCCGTCGGCAGCGGCCAGATCAAGACCGGTGCTCCGGCCCGCAGCGAGCGCGTTGCCAAGTACAACCAGCTGCTGCGTATCGAGGAGAACCTCGGCGATGCAGCACGTTACGCCGGCGAGGTTGCGTTCCCGCGCTTCGCTTTCGAGGCCTGACGGAAATCTAAGATTCAGTAGTGTCTGCACAGCGCGGTAAGCCACGATCCCCCGGCGGAAGTCCGGGGGGTCGTGGTTCCCGTCGTGGAGACACACCGTCTCGTGCGCGTCGTGACAGCGCTCGACGCCCACGGGCGTCGGAACCTTCGGTAGATCCGGCAGCAGTTGATTCCGCTGTGACAGACCCCGCGCAGTCGAGGGCCTCGACAGAGAAGGCGTCGGCACGCGGGTCGAAATCGGCTCGAGGGAAGAGCGGAACCAACAAGTTCTGGTCTCGACTTCCCAAGTCGGACAACACCATTTTCGGGTTGTCCACCAGCCGGGCCGTGGTGCTCGCGATGGTTGTACTCATGTTGGCTCTGACACTGGCTGTGCCGCTGCGCACTTACATCAGCCAGCGATCGGACGCCGCGCAGGTGGCGGCCGAACGTCAGGTGCTCGAGGAAGAGCTGCGAAAGCTGCAAGGGCAGAACGCACGCTTCGACGACCCTGCGTACATCGAAGCTCTTGCACGAGAACGCCTTCGGTACGTCAAACCGGGCGAGACCCCGTTTCAGGTTCAACTTCCCGGTGACTACAAGGAGCCGGAGAAGAAGCAGGAAAAGGAAACACCGCTGACAGGTCCGTGGTATCGCGACCTGTGGCAAACGATTTCGGAACCGCCAGTGGTTCCCGAGACGACGACACCGGCCCCGATGCCGTTGGCGCCGATAGAGCCAGAAGAACAAGGAGTACCCACCGGGTGAGCAACACGTCCGAAAATTCCCCACAGGTTTCACAGGCGGACCTCGACGCCGTTGCCGCTCAATTGGGCCGTGAGCCACGCGGAGTGATCGAGATCGCGTACCGCAGCCCGGACGGTCAGCCGGGCGTCGTCAAGACTGCCCCCAAACTTCCGGACGGAACACCGTTCCCGACATTGTACTACCTCACCGACCCGCGACTGACGGCCGAAGCGAGCCGTCAGGAATCCGCCGGCGTCATGCGTGAGATGACCGAACGTCTGACGCAGGATCCCGATCTTGCCGCGGCTTACCGCCGGGCGTACGAGTCGTACCTCGCCGAGCGTGACGCGATCGAATCTCTGGGAACCGACTTTGCCGGTGGTGGGATGCCGGATCGCGTCAAGTGCCTGCACGTGCTGATGGCGCATTCGCTTGCCAAGGGTCCCGGCGTGAATCCGCTCGGTGACGAGTCCGTGGCGTTGGCCGGTCACGGAAAGCTCCGCGGCACTGCAATTCCCGCGGACTGGCCTGGCATCGACGATGCCGACAACACCGACCAGTGACTCGCCGTGTTGCCGCAGTTGATTGCGGTACCAACTCCATTCGACTGCTGATCGCCGACGTCGGAGCTGACGGTCGTCTGGTGGATGTCCGACGCGAGATGCGCGTCGTGCGACTCGGTCAAGGCGTTGATGCAACAGGGGCGTTCGCGCCCGAGGCCATCGAACGCACCCGGGTTGCGCTCGTCGAGTACGCGTCGATGATCGCCGACGCCGGAGCAACCGCCGTTCGTATGGTCGCTACCTCGGCTACTCGCGACGCTGCGAATCGGGAAGACTTCTTCACGATGACGCGGGACGTGCTCGGTGCGGTGATTCCCGGATCCGGAGCCGAGGTGATCACCGGCGACGAAGAGGCGCGCCTCTCGTTCAGCGGTGCTGTGGGAGAACTCGATCCGTCGGAGGGCCCCTTCGTGGTGGTCGATCTCGGCGGCGGATCCACTGAAGTTGTCCTCGGCGAGGCGTCCGGCGTCCAAGCTGCGTACTCCACCGACATCGGCTGTGTGCGCGTCACGGAGCGGTGCTTACCGTCGGATCCGCCTACGGCAGAGCAGGTTTCCGAGGCGACGGCTTTTGCGACCGCGAAATTGGCCGAGGCGTTCGAGGCCGTACCCGTCGAGAAGGCGCACACGTGGGTGGGTGTCGCTGGAACCATGACGACGCTGGCCGCGATCGCGCAGGATCTTCCGGAGTACGACGCCGAGAAGGTGCACCTGGCGAGGATTCCGTTCAAGCAACTGTTCGACGTGTGTGAGCGTCTTATCGCCATGCCTCGGGTTGATCGTGCTGCCTTCGGGCCGATGCATCCGGGGCGGGTGGACGTCATCGGCGGCGGAGCGATCATCACCACGGTGCTGGCTCAAGCGTTCGAAGCCAAAGCCGGGATCACCGAACTGGTTGTCAGCGAACACGACATACTCGACGGCATCGCGATGTCGGTAGCTCAGACCGACCCGATAGTCTGATCCCTGCCGCACCCGACCAGTCGGGTGCATCAAGGCCCCCATAGCCCAATTG
>NZ_CAURKP010000329.1:0-2761 GCF_963525155.1 uncultured Rhodococcus sp. | reverse complement strand
CCCCATATAAACTGCTGTGCGCCTTTATTACCCGCGGGCGTTTAATAACGGCGCACAGCAGGGGTTCAGCGAAGCGAAATACCCAGTAGGGCGTCAACGGCATCGGCGAACTCGCCGGGTGCCTGCGTGTCGGATCCGCCGCCCTCGATGGCGCGGCGGGCCCAACCGTCGAGCGCGTCGAGCGCCTTCGGGGTGTCGAGATCGTCGGCCAGGTGCTGACGCAAACGCGCAACAGTGTCGGTGGCAGACGGCGCGGAATCGAGAGCTGCTGCCTCGCGCCACACCTTCAGGCGCGACTGAGCATCCGCGAGGACCTGATCGGTCCACGCGCGATCCTGGCGGTAGTGGCCGGACAGAAGTCCGAGGCGGATTGCCGCTGGGTCCACCCCCTCGCCGCGCAGCTTGGAGACGAAGACCAGGTTTCCGCGACTCTTCGACATCTTCTCGCCGTCGAGACCGATCATGCCGGTGTGCACATAGTGCCGCGCGAAACGGCGATCACCCGTTGCCGATTCGGCATGCGCAGCCGAGAACTCGTGGTGCGGGAAGATCAGATCGCTGCCACCGCCCTGGACGTCGAAGCCGGAGCCGATGCGGTTGAGTGCAATGGCCGCGCATTCGATGTGCCAGCCGGGGCGCCCCGCTCCGAAGGGTGAGGGCCACGAGGGCTCGCCCGGACGCTCCGCACGCCAGACGAGAGCGTCGAGCGGATTGCGCTTTCCGACGCGATCGGGATCTCCGCCGCGTTCGGCAAAGAACTTCTCCATCGTCGCGCGGTCGTAGCCCGACTCGTAGCCGAACTGCTCGGTCGCGTCGGCACGGAAGTAGACGTCGGGGAACTCCGCGTCGTCGACGATGTACGCGGCGCCGGACGCCACGAACTTCTCCACCAACTCGACTACTTCGTTCACCGATTCGACGGCGCCGATGTAGTCCTTCGGCGGAAGCACACGCAGCGCTTCCATGTCCTCCCGGAAGAGCGCGGTCTCACGCATGCCGAGGACGATCCAGTCCTCGCCGTCGCGATTTGCGCGCTCGAACAGCGGGTCGTCCACGTCGGTCACGTTCTGGACGTAGTGGACATCGTGTCCGGCGTCGCGCCAGATGCGGTTCACGAGGTCGAACGTGAGGTAGGTGGCCGCGTGACCGAGGTGGGTGGCGTCGTACGGGGTGATGCCGCAGACGTACATCGTCGCCTTCTCGCCCGGGGTGACGGGGCGAACCTGACGGTCGGCTGTGTCGTACAGCCGCAACGGCGGCCCCTGACCGGGAACGGACGGGAGTGCGGTATCGGACCAAGACTGCATGCTGCCGAGCCTAGTGGAGACTGCTCTGAGGCTGGGAAGGTGCTGGCTGATCCTGCTCCGGTTCGGGCGTCGACGCGAGCTTGCTCGGCCACCAGATCTTCTGACCGATGTCGTAGGTCAGGGCCGGGACCAGCAAGGATCGGACGATCAGAGCGTCGAGCAGGACACCGAACGCCACGATGAACGCGATCTGCGCGAGGAACAACAGCGGGATCACCGCCAACGCCGAGAAGGTTGCTGCCAGAACAACTCCGGCAGAGGTGATCACCCCGCCGGTCACGGTGAGTCCCCGCAGCGCACCCGCCCGAGTGCCGATCTTCAGCGCTTCCTCACGCACCCTCGTCATGAGGAAGATGTTGTAGTCGATTCCCAGGGCCACGAGGAACACGAACGCAAACAGCGGGACCACCGGATCCGCGCCGGGGAACCCGAAGACGTGGTCGAACACCAGCGACGAAATGCCCAGTGTCGCAGCAAACGAGAGCACAACGGTGCCCATGAGAAGCAGCGGTGCGAGAAGCGAACGCAGCAACAAGGAGAGAATCACGAACACCACGATGATCACCACGGGAATGATGAGTGTCCGGTCCCGTGTCGAGGTGGTCTTCGTGTCGAGGTCGGTCGCAGTGACGCCACCGACCAACGCGTCGGCGCCGTCCACGGAGTGAACTGCATCACGTAGCCGCACGATGGTGTCTTCGGCCTCGAGTGAGTCGGCAGCGTCAGTCAAGGTCGCCTGCAGGGAGACTCGTCCGTCGACAACCAGTTGGGCTCCGCCGTTCTGCACGACGCTCACGTCGCTGACGCCCTCCACGCGACTGGCTGCCGCAACGGCGTCCACCTGATCCGCATTCGCGATGACCACGGCCGGTGAACCCGAACCCGCGTCGAAGTGCTCGCCGAGAATCTCCTGGCCTGCAACCGAATCGACGTCGAGCAAGAAGATGTCGGACGAAGAGACACCGCTGGCTTTGAACTGCGGCATCATCAGCGCGAAGATCACCAGCACCAGCGTCGACGCCACCCAGAAGCGGCGCGGATGCCTACCGATTCGAGCAGCGAGCCCGGCCCAGAACCGGTGATCGTTCGCCTCGTCGTGGTGCTCGCGGTCGGCATCGAACTTCGGCTTGGTCGGCCAGTACGCAGTCCGCCCGAACAGAACGAGGACAGCGGGTAGGAACGTCATCGACGCGAGGAAGGACGCGGCGATACCGATGGCGGCCACCGGACCGAGTCCGCGGTTCGAGTTCAGGTCGGAGAGCAACAGGCACAGAACGCCCGCGATGACCGTTCCGGCAGACGCCGCGACGGGTTCGAGCGTCGCGCGCCACGCAGTGCGCATTGCTGCGTACTTGTCCTTCTCGATCCGCAACTCTTCCCGATAGCGAGAGACCAGAAGCAGCGCGTAGTCGGTGGCGGCACCGAACACGAGGATGAACAGGATGCCCTGGCTC
>NZ_CAURKP010000328.1:0-2828 GCF_963525155.1 uncultured Rhodococcus sp. | reverse complement strand
GGCACACTGTGCTCGCAGTATTCGCCGTATACCTCGACGAACAGCATGCTCTTTCGTACACGGAACGCGAAAGTTCGACCGTCGGACCTGCCGAAACCGTGTGCGTGAGCGCCGACGGTGAGGTCCTCGATCTCGAAGCCCGGCCGCGCCGGTCCGGGCGGCTGTGCTCCGGAATCGGTGGGTTCTGTGGGAATCACAATGATCTCCTCGGTGATTGCAGCGTCAACCGCAACCGCTGTTCGTACGGTATCGCGTCAGGGGTGTGAGCGGAATGGTCGGTAGTTCCTCGACGCGATGAACGGCGCCCGACTGCGATCAGGGATGATCGATGACAGTCGCACTGCGTGAAGAACAGATGACAAGAAAAAGAGGAACTACACATGGCTCGCCTAGGGATCCGCACCACTGCAGCAGCAATGGGGGCGGCGGTTCTGCTGGTCACAGGATGTTCTTCCGGAGATGGCGGAGACGACCTCATCACGATCGATCCCGCAACGGCAGCGGTCTCACCGGCCACCACCAGTACCCCGGACGGCGTGGTTCACCCGTATTCAGGTCTGATCGATTCCATCACATTCGACCCGATCACGCGCAGCGCTGTAGTGGTTGCCAACGACCCCCGTTCGGTGCTGGTCGTTCCTTCGGACAGTTTGGCCGGCGCCGACCCCGCCTCTGCAGGTCGTCCAACAGCCCTGGATTCCGACGTACGCGACGTTTCGATCGGCTCTGACGGTAGCGCTCTTCTGTCGATGGATCGCCAGGTCGTGAAGCTGAATCTGACTTCGGGCGAACAGACGTCCATCCCGGTAGACGGGCAGGCGAATTCAGCGGTCGAACTCAACGACGGCCGCATCGCGATCGGCACGGACAATGGTTCAGTTCACATCGTCGACCCGAAGAACGATCAGTCACAGACAGTTTCGGGATTCGCATCGGTCGACGAGCTCGCGGTCACCGGCGACAGCCTGAGCGCCCTCGATCACCGTCAGACCTCGCTGACGGCGATCAACCTCGAAGACGGCAAACTCGGCGTCGCTCTCCGCGCCGGTGAGGGCGCAACTCATCTGGCCACCGATCGCTTCGGACGCATTCTGGTCACCGACACCACCGGCAACGAACTGCTCGTCTTCACTGCCGATCCGCTCCTGATGCACCAGCGCTACCCCGTCGGCGAGTCGCCGTACGCCGTTGCCTACGACGAGGCCGCGGATCGGGTGTGGGTCACGCTGACCGCGACCAACGAAGTGGTCGGCTTCGATCTGTCGTCCGGCATCCCCGTGGAGACCGGACGGTTCAAGACGGTGCGACAGCCGAATTCGTTGGCCGTAGACTCTTCCAACGGCAATCTGATCGTCGGATCGGCAACCGGTGACGGGCTGCAGGTCATCCCGTCACGGGAGAACTGATGGAAAAGCGTACGCGCGGGATCCCCGCGCAGTGGGAGACGTCGGACGACAAGTTCGACTATGTGCCCCTTCGACTACCGCCGAACGTTTCGCGGGTCACGGCGTCGATGCGGCTGGCGATCTCCGCCGAGTTCGGCGGATGGGAACTCTCCCGAGTCCGTCTCTACCCCGACGGCAGTCGTCGCGTGCTCCTCAAGCGAAAGAAGACGCCGCTGCACGTGACCGATCCGGACGGCATTCAGCACTGATCGTCCAACAGACGACCAGAGCCCGCCGCTGACAAAATCACACCATCGAAGAGCTGGAGAATCGTGTACCAACTGCTGCTGAGCCTGATGTTCCGGGTCCCACCGGAACGCATCCACCACATTGCCTTCACCGCGATGAAACTGGTGACACGGTTCGCTCCCCTTCGCTGGCTGGTCGCAAAAGTCCTTGTCGTCGACGACCCGGTTCTGCGGAGTCAGGCATTCGGTCTGACGTTCCCGGCACCTCTCGGCCTCGCCGCAGGATTCGACAAGGACGCCACCGGAGTCGACGCCTGGGGCCCGTTGGGATTCGGTTTCGCCGAGGTCGGAACAGTGACGGCCCAGGCTCAGCCCGGTAACCCCGCGCCGCGTCTCTTCCGTCTTCCGGCCGACCGCGCTCTGATCAACCGGATGGGCTTCAACAACCACGGCGCTGGTCACGCGGCGAATTTCCTGCGACAGCGCCGCGTCACGGTCCCGATCGGTGCCAACATCGGCAAGACCAAGATCGTCGAAGCCGCCGACGCCGCTGCCGACTACACCGCCAGCGCGCAGCTTCTGGGTCCGCTGGCCGACTTCATGGTCGTGAATGTCAGCTCGCCGAACACGCCCGGACTCCGTGATCTGCAGGCCGTCGAATCACTGCGCCCGATCCTGCAGGCCGTGCTCGACACCGTCAGCGTGCCGGTACTGGTGAAGATCGCGCCCGACCTCTCGGACGAGGACGTCGACGCTGTCGCCGATCTGGCAGTCGAACTCGGACTTGCCGGAATCGTCGCGACCAACACCACGATCCGTCGCGACGGCTTGAAAACCCCGGACGCCGAGGTAGCTGCACTCGGCGCGGGCGGGCTGTCCGGTGCACCGGTCGCCGAGCGCTCACTCGAAGTACTTCGGCGCCTGTACGCCCGAGTGGGCGACAAGATGACCATCATCTCGGTCGGCGGTATCGAGACAGCCGACCAGGCGTGGGAACGCATCCTCGCCGGCGCGACGCTGGTGCAGGGATACACCGGCTTCATCTACGGCGGACCGTTCTGGGCTCGCAGCATCCACAAAGGCATCGCCAAACGCGTGCGCGCAGCGGGCTTCTCGTCAATTGCCCAGGCAGTCGGTGCTGAGAACCCTCGCTAGAAACTGCTGTGCGCCGTTATTAACCCCGGGCCGGTAATAA
>NZ_CAURKP010000327.1:0-2891 GCF_963525155.1 uncultured Rhodococcus sp. | reverse complement strand
GCCCCGTCCTCCTCGTACTCGCGGATTCGCTGTCGTATTTCGGCCCCAAAGGCGGCCTCGCGGCAGATCATCCACGCATCTGGCCCAACATCGTGGCCGACGAACTCGGCTGGGACGTCGAGTTGGTCGCCCGTATCGGATGGACGTGTCGCGACGCGTGGTGGGCACTGACTCAGGATCCTCGTGTGTGGGCGGCGGTGCCGCGGGCCGGCGCCGTCGTGTTCGCGGTCGGCGGGATGGACTCGCTGCCGTCCCCATTGCCTACCGCGCTCCGCGAGACCATCCGCTACGTTCGGCCACCCGCGCTTCGACGCGTGGTGCGCGAGGGTTATCAGTGGCTGCAGCCGCGGCTTGCACCTCTGGGCCGCCCGGTCGCACTTCCGCCCAAGCTGAGCGTCGAGTATCTGGAAAGCTCGCGAAATGCGTTGGAGTACATGCGGCCGGAACTGCCGATGATCGCGACCTTGCCGTCAGTGCATCGCAGCGATGCCTACGCGAGCGTGCATGCCGGCCGGCCGGCCGCCGTGTCTGCGATCACCGAGTGGGCTACGGAGAAAGACGTTCCCGTAGTCGACCTTGCGGATGCAGTGCGTGACAACGTCTTTTCCGAGAACGGCAATCCTGACGGCATTCACTGGGGTTGGGACGGTCACGTCGGCGTAGCCCGCGCGATGATCGCTGCGATTCGCGGGGTCGAGGCGCAGAAAGTGGTTTCGCCGGAACTGGTAGCACCGCCGAGTGAAGTCGGGTAGCAGAATGCCGGTCGTCGTCGTCACGGATTCCTCCGCCTGCATCCCGCAGGAGTCGGCCGACGCATGTGGCATTCAGGTTGTTCCGCTCCACGTGCTCCGTGACGGTTGCGACTTGCGAGAGGGCGTCGACGCAATGCCGAGCGACCTGTCGGGGGTGACAACGGCTGGAGCGTCGCCCGCCGAGTTGTCCGAAGCGTATGCACGCGCCCTGGACATGAGCGACGGTGACGGCGTTCTCGCCGTTCACATTTCACGTCAACTGTCGGGAACGTGGGAAGCCGGACGAGTCGCAGCCCAGGAATTCGGTGGCGCCGTCCGGATCGTCGATTCACAGTCCGCCGGTATGGGTTTGGGCTATCCGGCTCTCGAAGCTGCACGCTTGGCCGAGAAGGGCGCTTCACTCGAAGAGGCGTACGGCCGGGCGGTCGACGTAGCGAGCCGTGGGCGCTGCTACATCGTCGTCGACAAACTTGATCAATTGCGTAGGGGCGGACGAATCGGAACCGCGGCCGCACTGCTGGGCACTGCATTGGCGATGAAGCCGATCCTGCATCTGGTGGACGGCAAGCTGGTGCTCGGCGAGAAGACACGTACCACCACCAAAGCTCTTGCGCGCTTGGTGGATTCGGCAGTCGAACGCGCCGGTCTCGGTCGTGTGGCGATAGCCGTGCATCACATGCGCGCGCGAGAGCGTGCGGACGGGATAGCCGAACAGTTGGCCGAGCGCATTCCCGATGTAGCGGAATCCGTCGTCACCGACTTCAGTGCGGTTATCGGAGCGCACGTCGGTGTCGGCGCGATCGGTGTTGTGGTGTGCCCGTTGCCGGAGATCGACACGAGCGCCTGATCGTTTCTCCACAATCCGCGAGTTCTCCACAGATACAAATTGTTCGTCGTTGGCGGCGAGGTCTCTCGTTAGCGTCCAGTCATGAGGATCAGCGAGGAGCGCGAGCGGGCGCGTGATCGCCTCGCGGCGATGGACGGCAACTACCGGCGGCGACACGAGGACGTCGACGAATTCGAGGATTCAGGATCTTTCGAGAGGTCCCCCGAGTGGCTTCGGGACTTCGACGAGGACGACTACGAAGCTCAGCCCGACTCGTCACGGTTCGACCGATTGCCCGAACATTGGCGCGGTACACGTTGGCGCCCGAGTCGGTCGGCGACCTGGGTGTTGGCGATCGTTGCAGTTCTGGCCACGGGAATCGGCTTGTTCGCCGTGTGGTGGGATTCTCCGAGCATGCAGGCGGTCCCACCGTTGCCCTCGCCCCAGAATGTCACGGCGGAGAATGTGACTGCCGGCGATGGTGAATCAGCCAGTCCTGTACCGACCGGCGTCATGGCAGAGCAGCCGCCCGAGGCTGTGGTGGTCAGTGTCGTCGGACTCGTGCGCACGCCAGGGCTTGTCAATCTTCATTCGGGCTCGCGCATCGCCGACGCTCTTGCTGCGGCAGGTGGCGTGCTCGACGGAGCGGAGACGGTGGGCCTGAACCTGGCTCAGAAACTTGTCGACGGCGATCAGATCGTGGTTGGTGCGGCCGATCAGTCCGGTGGTGTTTCTTCGAGTACCACTGCAGGAGGGACCAGCCCCGCAGCTGCGGGGGAATCCGGCGGGGCTGGGCTGGTGAACCTCAATACCGCCACCGAGGCCGAACTGGACGAGCTTCCCGGGGTAGGGCCGGTAACGGCTGCGGCGATCATCTCCTGGCGCACATCCAACGGAAAATTCACGGACATAGAACAATTGGGGGAAGTCGACGGGATCGGCCCGGCAAGGTTGGCCAAATTGCGAGTGCTGGTGTCGGTGTGAACGAACCGGAGGTCCGGCCAGTTCTCGACGCTCGACTGCTTCCGTCTGCCGTCGCAGTGTGGGGGAGCAGTGCGGTGGGGACCTTGTACGGTGCGACCACTGCGTGGGTGCTGGCGGCGTGTGCGGTTCCAGCGGCGATCGTGGCTGTCGTAATTGTGCGCCGCACATCTGCGGGGTGGGCACGAATCATGTTGGCGGCATTACTGTTCGGTGTCGGGTGCAGTGTCGTCAGCGGATGGCGGGTGTCCGAGGCGGAGAGGCACCCACTGACCCGAGCTTCTCTCGAGGGAGCTTGGGTGAGTGTCGAAGTGGAACCCTCGGAGGATCCG
>NZ_CAURKP010000326.1:0-2898 GCF_963525155.1 uncultured Rhodococcus sp. | reverse complement strand
TGGCTCTCCTCCGCAGCGAGGGCAAGGAGCCGGTCGTGTACGTGCTCGGTTCCAAGGGGCTCGGCTACTACACGTTCCGCGGCCGCGACATCGGTGCTGCGTGGACGGGCTTCTCGCAGGATCCGGGTTACTCGGATGCAGCGAAGGCCAGCCGCCACCTGGTGGAGCTGTTCATGGCTGGTTCGGGTAACCAGGTTGCCGCTCCGAACGGTGAAGGCACGATCGAGGGCGTCGACGAACTCCATATCGTCTACACCCGTTTCGTGTCGATGCTGACGCAGACTCCCGAGGTTCGCCGCATGGCTCCTCTCGAGGTCTTCGTGTCGGAAGAGCGCATCGAACTCGGTGACGACATGCTGACCAACGGCCACGACGACGACCATGACAATGGCCCCGTCGCGGACTTCAGCTTCGAGCCCGAGCCCGAGAAGCTTCTCGGCGCTCTTCTCCCGAAGTACGTCAGCACTCGTATCTTCTCGTCGCTTCTCGATGCTGCGGCATCGGAGTCGGCAGCCCGTCGTACAGCTATGAAGGCCGCGACGGACAACGCAAACGAACTGGTGAACACGTTGAGCCGTCAGGCCAACCAGGCTCGCCAGGCCCAGATCACCCAGGAAATCAGCGAGATCGTCGGCGGCGCCAACGCGCTCGCCTCGAGCGCAGGAAGTGACTAGCACATGACCGCAGCAGTAACCGAAAACAACGGGGCAGGTTCGGCTTCGGCCGTAGCCGGCCGCGTCGTGCGGGTCATCGGTCCCGTCGTGGACGTTGAATTCCCGCGTGGCGCTGTTCCTGAACTGTTCAACGCCCTGAACGCCGAGATCACGCTTCCCTCGGTCGCCAAGACGCTGACGCTCGAGGTTGCACAGCACCTCGGTGACAACCTGGTCCGCACCGTCTCCATGCAGCCCACCGACGGCCTCGTCCGCGGCACTGCAGTGACCGACTCGGGCAAGCCGATCTCGGTTCCCGTCGGTGACGTCGTCAAGGGCCACGTGTTCAACGCCCTGGGCGATTGCCTCGACACCCCCGGCCTCGGCCGCGACGGCGAGCAGTGGGGCATCCACCGCAAGCCACCAGCCTTCGATCAGCTCGAAGGTAAGACCGAGATCCTCGAGACCGGCATCAAGGTCATCGACCTTCTCACCCCGTACGTCAAGGGTGGAAAGATCGGCCTGTTCGGTGGCGCCGGCGTCGGCAAGACCGTTCTGATCCAGGAAATGATCACGCGTATCGCTCGCGAGTTCTCGGGCACCTCGGTGTTCGCAGGCGTCGGTGAGCGTACCCGTGAGGGCACCGACCTCCACCTGGAAATGGAAGAGATGGGCGTCCTCCAGGACACCGCCCTTGTCTTCGGCCAGATGGACGAGCCGCCCGGAACGCGTATGCGCGTCGCCCTGTCCGCACTGACGATGGCGGAGTACTTCCGCGACGTCCAGGGCCAGGACGTTCTGCTGTTCATCGACAACATCTTCCGCTTCACGCAGGCAGGCTCCGAGGTTTCCACCCTCCTCGGCCGTATGCCTTCGGCAGTGGGCTACCAGCCCACGCTGGCGGACGAGATGGGTGAGCTCCAGGAGCGCATCACCTCGACTCGCGGTCGCTCGATCACCTCGCTGCAGGCTATTTACGTGCCCGCCGACGACTACACCGACCCCGCGCCGGCTACGACGTTCGCGCACCTCGATGCCACCACCGAGCTTTCGCGCCCGATTTCGCAGATGGGTATCTACCCCGCTGTGGATCCGCTGAGCTCGACCTCCCGCATCCTGGAGCCCGGCATCGTCGGTGCCGAGCACTTCCGCGTTGCCAACGAGGTCAAGCGCATTCTGCAGAAGTACAAAGAACTGCAGGACATCATCGCCATCCTCGGTATGGACGAGCTTCAGGAAGAGGACAAGGTCCTCGTCGGCCGCGCCCGTCGTATCCAGAAGTTCCTCGGCCAGAACTTCATCGTTGCCGAGAAGTTCACCGGTGAGCCCGGCTCCGTCGTGCCGCTCCGCGACACGATCGAAGCCTTCGACCGCGTCTGCAAGGGCGAGTTCGATCACCTGCCCGAGCAGGCATTCAACAGCTGCGGTGGACTCGACGACGTCGAGGCTGCAGCCAAGAAGATGGCCGGGAAGTAGTCCACGATGGCTGAGATGACCGTAGAACTCGTTGCCGTCGAGCAGCGCTTGTGGTCTGGTTCGGCGACGCTGGTCAGCGCTCAGACCACCGAGGGTGAAATCGGAATCATGCCCGGGCATGAGCCGGTCCTCGGCCAGCTGATCGAGGGCGGAACCGTGTCGATCACCTCGGTCGACGGCGAGCGTATCGTTGCTGCGGTACACGGAGGATTTCTCTCCGTCACTGCGACGACGGTGACGATCCTTGCCGAGTCCGCGGACATGGCACAGGACATCGACGTCGAGGCAGCCAAGGCTGTCTTGGCCGAGAACTCGGGCGACCTCGAAGCGATTGCGGTCGCCAAGGGTCAGCTCCGGGCCGTCGAGCGCGCGTAAGTTACTCGAGTAAAGCCGCGACGGGAGCCGACGAACAGTGACATTCGGAATGACTGTGTTGATCATTCTGGTTGTGCTGCTCGCGGTTCTCGTCGCGGCTTTTCTGTATCGTCTGCTGGTTCTGCGTCGTGGCGGTACCGCTGCACTGCTTCGTGTTCTGCCATCCCCGGGGGACAGCGGGTGGCGTCACGGAATCATTCGCTACGGCGAAAGCACCTTTGTCTTTTTCAAACTGTCGAGTCTGCGGCCGGGCCCGGACTCCAGGATCGATCGTCAAGGTATCGAGGTCGAGAGCCGTCGTTCTCCCTCGGGTACCGAATTCGACATCATGAGCGACGACATCGTCGTGGTCAAGGTCAACGACGGATCGTCGGCCTACGAAATCGCCTTGGAC
>NZ_CAURKP010000325.1:0-2898 GCF_963525155.1 uncultured Rhodococcus sp. | reverse complement strand
CTCCCAGCCCAACCACCAGCGCTATCGTGATGGGCGCGGCCCACTGCAGAATGGGGTACTCCCCCGTGGGGTTGAAGATCTCGGCTCGTGGCCAGGACAGGTTGATCACCATCAGCGCGCCGTACACAACTGCGGCGATGTTGACCGGAACTCCCCAGATACCCAGGGAGAAAAGCTTTTTGCCTTCGGCGTCGAACTTGGGGCCGACAGCGGTGCGCGGCCATCCCTTGAGACGCTGAACCAGCAGCGGCACAGTCACCATGAGGTAGGCCAAGTAGATCAAGATGATGCATACGCTGGACAGGGTTGCAAAAATTGCCGAGTTGCCCACGTTGACGGCCAGGACGGCAATGCAGACCAGACCGATGAGGACGGACGGCGCGATAGGTGTTCCGGTGCGGGGGTTGACCTTTGCCAGTATCTGCGAGGCAGGCAGGCGCCCGTCGCGGGCCATGGAGAACATCAGCCGTGAAGCAGCAGTCTGAATGGCCAAGGTGCACACGAACACTGCGATCGAGACGTCGATCAACAAGACCGTGCCCCACGGCGAACTCAGAATGGAGGTCAGTACGTACGGCAAACCTTCCGTGGCCAGGCGTCCGTCGGTGAGTGAGGGCGCTGCCATCAACGCGCCGAGGATCATCAAGCCGCCGCCGAGCGCGGAAGCGGACAGTGCAAGCCGGATCGTACGAGGTGCGACGCGTCGGGGGTTGCGGGTCTCCTCGGCCAGTTCGCCTGCCGAACCGAAGCCGACCATGACGTAAGCAGCCATCAGTCCGGACATGATCCACGCCCAGGCGTATCCGGGCTCACCACCGGCACTGCCGGTGTCGAAGACGACGTCCGGTCCGCGCTGAGCGTGGGTGAAGAACATCCCGATCACTGCGATGACACCGACGATTTCGCAGGTCACGCCGATGTTGTTGATACGCGACATCCAATTGACGCCGATGCAGTTGATGAAGGTGGTCAGAACCAGAAGTACCGATCCGAGCAGCACTGCGTTGGCGGCACCACTCGATGAGGTGAGTGCGCTGTCCTCGCCGATGATCTGGAACCCGCTCCACACATTGGGGAGCACGACCTGCAAGGCGATCGCGGCGGCCGATGCAGTGACGATCTGAGCGAGAATCATGAACCAACCGGCGAACCAGCCGACGATCTCACCACCCATCCGCCGCGACCACTGGTAGATGGCACCCGAAATCGGATATCTGGCAGCAAGTTCCGCGAAGTTGAGAGCGACCATGAACTGACCGATGAAGACGACCGGCCACGTCCAGAAGAATGCCGGACCCGCGAAACCGAAACCGAGGCCGAACAATTGGAAGATCGTGGTCAGGATGGAGACGAAGGAGAAGCCCGCGGCGAACGACGCGAACTTTCCCAGCGATCGATGCAGCTGCTGCTCGTAGCCGAACTCCGCGAGGTCACCGTCGTCGTGAGGCGAAGAGGCGAGTGCGGATGCGGTGGTGGGCTGCGCAGCCGGGGTGGTTGCACTCAACGGCGTACTCCTTCGGCGAAGCGATTCAGAGGCGAATAACTGTCGATTGATAGTTTTCGCGAAATCCACTCGCCGCAGGTGACGCCCGCGTATACGATTCGCCTGATTCTGTAACAGGCTCGTTGAGTACGTTTCGAGCACGTGACCGAATGCTCACAGCGGCGGCCATCCCGCACGTAAGGCCGCAGCCTGCCACTATGGAAGGCGTGACCAACGCCGGCCCCGGACGACCCCGCCTGACCGCTCGCCGACGCCCGGGTGGCACTGCCCGGGCGGAGATCTTGGATGCAGCCGCTGAACTGTTCACCACCCGAGGCTTCGCCGCGACGTCGACACGCCACATCGCCGAAGCAGTCGGAATGCGTCAGGCGTCGCTGTACAACCATTTCGCCACCAAGGACGACATTCTGGTTGCACTTCTCGCCGACACCGTGACGCCGGCGCTCGACTTCGCGGAGAATCTCAGGCCACTCGACACCGCACCCGAGGTCAAGCTGTACGCACTTTCGTACATCGACGCGGCACAACTGATCACCGGACGGTGGAACCTCGGCGTCCTTTATCTCTTACCGGAACTGAGAAGTGACAGGTTCATGTCGTTCCGAGCCGATCGCGATCGGCTTCGCGAGCAATACCGGGCACTCGCCCAGGATGTGCTCGACGCGATTGACGATCCATCATCAACGCACCTGGCCGAGCTTCCGTTTCGCCTGGTAGAAAGCGTGATCAGCGCGCGAGCCGACGCGCTCGAAGGCACCCCGATTCCCGACGCCGCTGTCATCGCCGGGTCGGCGCTGCACATTCTTGGGTGGCGCCAGGATCTTGACCCCATCCATACGGAAGCGGCAACGATCATTGCGAACGCAGAAACGCCGAAACTGTCCGGGGCTGCATCAGCTCCGGACAATTTCGACGCATTGAGGACCTAAACGGCCACGAGACTAGACCGAGAGGGACTGTCCCGGGAAGATCAGGTTGATGTTCGGAACCTGGCTGGCGAGGTTCTCGAGCGAGATGCCGTGTGCAGCAGCGATCTTCGACAGGGTGTCGCCTGCCTTGACCACGTAGTTGCCGCTTCCGGTGCTTGCTGCCGGAGCCGACTCGACGGAAGCCTCAGCGGTGACGGGGGCGGCTGCGGCCTCGTAGTTGCCTGCGGTGGTGCCGGTGGTCAGGTACTGACCGCAGACGGGCCATGCGCCGACGCCCTGGCCTGCGAGAACGTTCTCGGCGACACGGATCTGCTCGGCCTGGCTGGCGTTGGCAGCGTTGCCCGATCCACCGAATGCGTTCCAGGTGCTCTGCGTGAACTGCAGACCACCGTAGAAGCCGTTTCCGGTGTTGGCGGCCCAGTTACCGGAGGACTCGCAGTTTGCGACTCCGGACCAGTCGTGGCC
>NZ_CAURKP010000324.1:0-2951 GCF_963525155.1 uncultured Rhodococcus sp. | reverse complement strand
GTGAGGTACCGGCGCCGACCACGTCCCGGGCGTGAGGGGTGATCATGCACGTCGAAGTCGACCTCGACCTGTGCCAAGGCCATGCGGCGTGTGAGCTGGAGGCACCGGAGATCTTTGTCGTCCCGAAGCGGGGGAAGGTCAGTCTTCTGGACTCGGACCCACCCGAGTCGCTCCGCGGTGAAGCCGAGATGGCGGTCAGGTACTGCCCGACCGGCGCCCTGAGAATTGTCGATTGATTGCAGCGAATTCATGTGCTCGAGGGAGGAAGTTCAGATGACGGGTTTCGACCGCGCAGAGCTCGACGAGATGGTCCAACGCTGGATCGAGGCGAACAAAAAGGCCGAAGCCGCCGGCGATTGGAAACCGTTGGCGGACATGTATACCGAGGACGCCACGTACGGGTGGAACTACGGCCCCAAGCAGGATTTCATGGCGGTGGGGCGCGAGGAGATTCGCGAAGTCGCGCTCGGTCTCGAGATGAAGGGCCTCGAAGGCTGGGAGTATCCGTATCAAGACTTTGTGATCGACGACCGTAGCGGAAACGTGATCGGCTTGTGGAAGCAGATTTCCGATGCCAAGCGTGAGGACGGTAGCAACTACTCCGTCTACGGTATCGGTGGTAGTTGGTTCCGCTACGGCGGGGATTTCCAATGGTCGTGGCAGCGTGACTTCTTCGACTTCGGGAACGTGTCGGCACTGTTCATGGAGATGATCGGCAACAACGCTCTCTCGAAGGGGATGCAGGGCCGGATCCAGCGATCGATCTCGGGCGACCCGCTACCGGGCTGGTATCCGGTGGGCACCGCGCCGGTTTCGCTGTGGTGAGTCCGATGCCGGTGCGCGATTCCTTCGAGGCACTCTCTCAGCGCGACCTTGCCGTGCTGGTGCCCGAGTTGCTCCTGTGCGGGCAGCTGATCGATCGCTCGGGCATGGCGCATCTGATCGTCGAATTCGGACGCGAGGGTATGGCACAGGTGGCCGTCGAGGAGTGGGAGTCGGCCAGCCCCTGGTACACCCGCCGCATGCAGAAGGCTCTCGGATACGAGGGCGACGACGTCGTGACGATCTTCAAAGGATTACAACTCGACATCGGCGCTCCTCCACAGTTCATGGACTTCCGATACCGGGTCGACGATCCGCTGCACGGTGAATTCTGGCTCGACCATTGCGGAGCACTCATGGACGTCGAGCCGTTGGGCGATGAGTTCGTGACCTCGATGTGTCACGACATCGAGGATCCGACTTTCGATGCAACGGCCATCGCGACCAACCCGCGCGCCCAGATCCGGCCGATTCACCGACCACCGCGCAGGCCCGCCGACCGACATCCGCACTGCGCCTGGACCGTTTCCATCGACCCGTCGCACACGCCTCCCGTGATGACCGCGCACACCGAGCAGATCGGACGCACCGCCGCGGTGACGGTCGAGCTGAGCCCGATCGATCACGGTGGGGACGGTAGGGCGGACTACTCGGGTCCGTTGTTGTCCGACCTGAGGTTTTCCGACTTCTCGCGATCAGCCTTGGTTCGTATCGCAGAGGAGATCTGCGTGCAGCATCATCTGTTGGCGTTGGGCTTTCTGGCAGCGGTTCGCCGCCGTGCCGACGAAGACAAGGCTCGCGAGATCACGCGAAAGCAATTGACCGGAATCGCGGGAGTTGCGGCACAGCGTATTCGAGATGCGCTCGGGCTTCCTTCGACGCTGGAATCGTTGGCATTGGTCCTGTCCGTGCATCCCTTGCTGAATCCGAAGCAGTATGTGGAGAGCGAGATTCGACAGGACGGCGGTGCTCTGGAGCTGCGGATCTCGCGAGAAGCTCTTGTCGACCGCGACGGCGGTTGGCCGACCTTGCTCGGCAGCGAGCACCTCGATCCTCTCCAAGCTTTGGTCCGCGGCGTGAATCCGCACTTCACCGTGAGAGTGGTGGCCGAAGATGCCGCGGGGCTTCTTCTGGCCGTCGACATCACCGAAGCTCCCGCTCCGGAATGCGTCGAAGTCGCCATCACGAAGGTCAGTACCGGCGCGGCATTCGTATTCGAAGATCGCGGAATCCCCTTGCCTCTCTTCGTCGTCTGACCGGCCGAACCCGAAGGACTCAACCTATGGCGTACACGTTTGCAGACCTGTTCGAGCATTCCGTCGATGTGATGCCCGATCGCCTCGCGCTGATCGTTTCCGGCGAGGAGGTGACATACCGTGAGCTCGACGAGCGGGCCAACCGATTGGCGCATTACTTCCAGTCCGTCGGGTTGGGTGTCGGTTCGCACATCGGTATTCAACTGCACAACTCGATCGAGGCGATGGTTGCTGTCCTCGCGGCCTTCAAGATCCGCGGCGTTCCCATCACGGTGAACTACCGCTACACGAGCGACGAATTGGTTTATCTGTACGAGAACGCGGATCTCACGGCGTTGGTTTTCCATCGTGGTTTCGCTGAGCGGGTCGCCGAGGCCTTGGTGGCTACGCCGCGGGTCAAGTACGTGATCGAGGCGGCGGACGAACTCGCTCTCGGGAACGAACCGTCGATTCCGGGGGCAGTGGCGTACGAGGATGCGCTCGGCAACCAATCCTCGCTTCGCACAGGTGAACATGCATTTCCCGAGCGTTCCGGCGATGACGTCTACGTTCTCTACACCGGCGGAACAACCGGACGACCGAAAGGCGTCGTCTGGCGGCAGGAAGACATCTGGCGCGTATTGGCCGGCGGTTACGACTTCTATTCGGGTGAGCCGATCGCCGACGAGTACCAGCAGTCGCGCGGTGGCGCCGCGGCAGCCGAACCGATGCGGTGGTGCATGCTTCCACCGCTGATCCACACCTCGGCACTGATGCCGACGTTCAACGCTCTGTTCTCCGGAAACACCGTCATCTTCGAACCGAAGTTCGATGCGGCACAGGTCTGGAAAGTCGTCGCCGAGTATCGGCCGCAGGTCATGGTCATCACCGGCG
>NZ_CAURKP010000323.1:0-2986 GCF_963525155.1 uncultured Rhodococcus sp. | reverse complement strand
ATCGGATGCCTCTGGCAGTCCCGATGTGGCCGTTCGCGGGTGTATCAGCTCTCGAGCGCGATGTACTTCGTGTTCAGGTATTCCTCGATCCCCTCGGTCCCGCCCTCGCGGCCGAATCCGGATTCCTTCACGCCACCGAACGGCGCTGCCGCGTCCGAGATCACTCCGCGGTTGACGCCGATCATTCCTGATTCCAGTGCGTCGGAAACCCGAAGCGCACGGTCGAGATCCCTCGTGAAGATGTACGCGGCCAGTCCGAACTCGGTGTCGTTGGCGGCTGCGATTCCCTCGGCTTCGGTGTCGAAGCCGGTGATCGCGGCGACGGGTCCGAACACCTCTTCTTTCAGAATCCGCGCGCTGGCCGGAACGTCTGCCAACACCGTGGCTGGATAGAAGTACCCTTCACCACCCGGCGCTTCGCCGCCCAGTCGCACCTTCGCCCCGGCATCCACCGCATCTGCAACCAACTCCGCGACCGTGTCGAGTTGGTTCTGGTTGATCAGCGGGCCGAGCTTCGTCTCCGGGTCGGTACCGGGTCCCATCGTGAAAGTCGCCATCTTCTCGGTCAGCTTGGTCGTGAACTCTTCACGCACGGCGTTGGCGACGTGGAACCGGTTGGCGGCGGTGCATGCTTCGCCTCCGTTGCGAAGCTTCGCCAGCACCGCGCCCTCGACTGCCTTGTCGACGTCCGCGTCGTCGAACACCACGAAGGGTGCGTTGCCACCCAATTCCATCGACGTGCGGAGCAATCGCTTCGCGGACTTCTCCACCAGCATCTTGCCGACGCCGGTGGACCCGGTGAAGGTGAGCTTGCGCAGTCGAGGGTCGTCGATGAGAGGGCCGGTCACTTCACCGGATTTCGATGTCGGCAACACCGAGAGGACTCCGTCGGGCAACCCGGCTTCGGCCATGAGCTGAGCAAGCAACAACATCGTCAACGGGGTCTCCGAGGCGGGCTTGACGATGATCGTGCAGCCGGCGGCCAATGCCGGGCCGATCTTGCGGGTACCCATCGCCAACGGGAAATTCCAGGGAGTGATGGCCAGACACGGTCCGACCGGCGCCTTGGTGACAAGGATCCGGCCGTTGCCCGCCGGGGCCGGCGTGTAGCGCCCGCCGATGCGAACGGCCTCCTCGCTGAACCACCGGAAGAACTCCGCCCCGTACTTCACCTCGGCGCGACTTTCGGCGAGTGCCTTGCCCATTTCGAGGGTCATCAGCAGCGCCACGTCCTCGGCTCGCTCGGTGATCTTCTCGAAGACGGCTCGCAGGATTTCACCACGCTCGCGCGCAGGTGTGCTCGCCCACTTCGACGAGACGGCGACGGCTTCGTCGAGAGCGCGCAGCGCGTCCGCGGGGCTCGCATCGGCGACATCGGTCAACGATTTCCCGGTCGCCGGATCCGCCACCGCGAAGGTCGCGTTGTTCTCCGCGGGCACGAACCGACCGCCGACGAACAACTGGGTGGGAACTGATCGAATGAATTCGAATGTGTCCATGGGTTCCATGATGCTCGTCGGAGCCGCGTCCGTCTGCCCGCGAGCGAGACTCACGCGGAAGTTTCCAGCTTGTGCCACTAAAGTCGATGATCGTGAGCACTGACATCACCGGAACCTCAGCCTGGCAGAAACTGCGCGCTCATTACGCCGACATCGAAGGCGTTCACCTGCGAGAACTCTTCCAGGACGATCCAGCCCGCGGGCGAGAGCTGACGATCGACGCCGGTGATCTTCACATCGACTACAGCAAGCATCGCGTCAGCCGCGAAACTCTCGCGCTACTCGTCGAACTGGCCCGCGAGGCCGGCGTCGAGGCACGACGCGACGCGATGTTCGCGGGCGATCACATCAACACTTCCGAAGACCGCGCCGTACTGCACACAGCACTGCGTCTGCCCAAGGATTCTGCTCTGACCGTCGACGGTCAAGACGTCGTCGCGGACGTTCACGAAGTTCTGGACGCGATGGGCGCTTTTGCCGATCGTGTGCGCAGCGGCGAGTGGACCGGAGCTACCGGCAAGCGCATCCGCACCATCGTCAACATCGGCATCGGCGGTTCCGACCTCGGGCCGGTGATGGTCTACCGCGCACTACGGCATTACGCCGACGCCGGAATCAGCGTCCGGTTCGTCTCCAACATCGACCCTGTCGATCTGGTCGGACAGCTCGACGACCTCGATCCGGAGACGACGCTCTTCATCGTCGCATCCAAGACGTTCTCCACCCTCGAGACCCTCACCAACGCGACAGCGGCAAAGCGTTGGCTGTTCGCCGGTCTGGGCAGCGAAGACGTCTCGGCCGTAGCCAAGCATTTCGTCGCAGTCTCCACCCACGGTGACCGCGTGGCGGAGTTCGGCATCGACACCGCGAACATGTTCGGGTTCTGGGATTGGGTCGGCGGGCGCTACTCCGTCGACTCGGCGATCGGCTTGTCGGTCATGTGTGCCGTCGGACCCGTTCGCTTTGCGGAGTTCCTCGACGGTTTCCACCAGATCGACACGCACTTCCGAAACCAACCGCTCGAGCAGAACGCGCCGGTCCTCCTCGGCCTCATCGGGCTCTGGTATTCCAACTTCTTCGGCGCACAGTCCCGCGCAGTGCTGCCCTACTCCAACGACTTGCTGCGCTTTCCCGCCTACCTGCAGCAGCTGACCATGGAGTCCAACGGCAAATCGGTTCGCGCCGACGGCTCACCGGTGACCACGTCCACCGGTGAGATCTTCTGGGGCGAGCCGGGGACCAACGGCCAACACGCGTTCTATCAGCTCCTGCATCAGGGCACGTGGCTGGTGCCTGCCGATTTCATCGGGTTCGCGGAATCCACCGACGATCTGCCTACTGCGGACGGCACGGGATCAATGCACGATCTGCTCATGAGCAACTTCTTCGCTCAGACAAAGGTTCTCGCGTTCGGCAAGACTGCCGAAGAGATCGCGTCAGAGGGCACCGCTCCGGAGTTGGTGCCGCACAAGGTGATGCCAGGCAAC
>NZ_CAURKP010000322.1:0-3103 GCF_963525155.1 uncultured Rhodococcus sp. | reverse complement strand
GTTGAGCGAGTTGGCACTCGCCGCGCCCATCCAGCCACCGAAGAGGGTGCTGAGGATCAGAACGATGTCGACCGTTCCGCGATCGGCCAGCAGCATTGCCGGAATGGTTGCCACCAACAGCAATTCGATCACTCGCGGCTTCGTGAGCGCGATATAAGCCAGAACCTTGCCCGTTGCGCGACCCCACACCGTATCGGTATTGGTCGCCCGCGGGGCGGCACCTGGGCTGCCGAAGCCATGTCCGCTCGGCTGTTGCCCTGTCCGCACGTTCTCTCCTTGCACCACGCGTTACCGCACTAACTCTTCACGACACACTGCTGACACTGTTCTCTACTACGAACGATGGTAGACCGCAGCCATTGAGGAACCGAATCGACCCGGACAGCCAGGACCATTAGGCTGGGTTACGCAGTGGAGGGACACCCCACCCTCGCAATCCACGTACACCATGTCAGGAGACATCTGCCAGTGTCGATCACAGACGAGATCCACGTCCTCACGCAACCCGTCCACCCCTCGGACTGGACCGACCTGGACACCAAGGCTGTCGATACCGCCCGCGTGCTCGCCGCCGACGCGGTTCAGAAGGTCGGCAACGGCCATCCCGGAACTGCAATGAGCTTGGCGCCGTTGGCATACACCCTCTTCCAGCGCGTCATGCGCCACGATCCTTCGGATGCAGAATGGGTCGGCCGTGACCGCTTCGTTCTCTCCTGTGGCCATTCATCCTTGACGCTGTACACCCAGCTCTACCTGTCGGGCTACGGCCTCGAGCTCGCTGACCTCGAAGCTCTCCGCACGTGGGGCGCGCTGACCCCCGGCCACCCCGAGGTCGGCCACACCGTCGGCGTCGAGATGACCACCGGCCCGCTGGGCCAGGGCCTTGCGTCCGCAGTCGGCATGGCGATGGCTGCGCGTCGTGAGCGCGGACTGTTCGATCCGGAGACCCCGGTCGGCTCCTCCCCCTTCGACCATCACATCTACGTGATCGCGTCCGACGGTGACATCGAAGAAGGCGTCACGTCCGAGGCCTCGTCCCTCGCCGGTGTCCAGGAACTGGGCAACCTCATCGTCTTCTACGACGACAACAAGATCTCCATCGAGCACGACACCACCATCGCTCTCGGCGAAGACGTCGGAAAGCGATACGAGGCGTACGGCTGGCACGTTCAGCACGTCGAAGGTGGCGAGAACGTCTCCGGCATCCTCGACGCGGTTGCCGCGGCCAAGGCCGTCGTCGATCGTCCGTCCATCATCTTGCTCCGCACCATCATCGGTTTTCCGGCTCCGAAGAAGATGAACACCGGCGACGTCCACGGCTCCGCTCTCGGTGCCGACGAAGTTGCAGCGGTCAAGGAAGCCCTCGGCTTCGATCCGGCCAAGTCCTTCGACGTCGACGCCGACGCTCTGGCTCACGCCCGTGAGGTCGTCTCCCGCGGCGCCGACGCACGCACGGCATGGCAGGTCGAGTTCGACGCGTGGGCTGCACGTGAGACCGAGCGCAAGGAACTCTTCGACCGCCTGTTCGCCGGTGAGTTCCCCGCCGGCTGGGCCGACGCTCTCCCGACCTACGAGGCCGACGCCAAGGGCGTTGCGACTCGCAAGGCCTCCGGTTCGGCACTCAACGCGCTCGGACCGATCCTGCCCGAGCTGTGGGGCGGCTCCGCCGACCTCGCCGGCAGCAACAACACCACCATCAAGGGCGCAGATTCGTTCGGCCCGTTCTCCATCTCCACAAACGACTGGAATGCGCAGCCTTACGGCCGCACGCTCCACTTCGGCATCCGCGAGCACGCGATGGGCTCGATCCTCAACGGCATCGCGCTTCACGGACCCACCCGCCCGTACGGCGGAACCTTCATGGTCTTCTCCGACTACATGCGTCCGGCGGTTCGCCTGGCCGCACTGATGAAGACTGCCGTCACCTACGTCTGGACCCACGACTCCATCGGTCTCGGCGAAGACGGCCCGACCCACCAGCCGGTCGAGCACCTCGCTGCTCTTCGTGCGATCCCGAACCTCGCCGTCGTCCGCCCGGGTGACGCCAACGAGACCTCTTTCGCATGGCAGGCAGCACTCGAGAACAAGACAGGACCGACCGCTCTGGCACTCACCCGCCAGGACATCCCGGTTCTCGAAGGCACCAAGGAGAAGGCTGCCGAGGGCGTCAAGCGCGGCGCTTACGTCCTCGTCGACGCAGCCAACGGTTCGCCCGAGGTCATCTTGCTGGCGACCGGTTCCGAACTGCATCTGGCCACCGAGGCTCGCGAAACCCTCGAAGCTCAGGGCGTCGCAACCCGCGTCGTTTCCGTGCCGTGCCTCGACTGGTTCCTCGAGCAGGATCAGGCGTACCGCGACGAGGTCATTCCGCCCGCCGTGCGCGCGCGTGTGTCCGTCGAAGCCGGCATCGCGATGCCGTGGTGGCGCATCCTCGGCGACGCCGGTCAGGCCGTCTCGCTCGAGCACTACGGCGCTTCCGCCGATTACAAGACCTTGTTCCGGGAGTTCGGCATCACTGCCGACGCGACTGTCGAAGCCGCGCAGCGCTCCCTCGCAGCTGTGAAGGGATGATCTCGATGACACAGAACGTGAATACCGAAAAGCTCTCCGCTGCAGGCGTTTCCATCTGGCTCGACGACCTCTCGCGGGATCGCATCCAGTCCGGCAACCTGCAGAACCTCATCGACACGAAGTCGATCGTGGGTGTCACGACCAACCCGTCGATCTTCCAGGCGGCACTGTCCAAGGGATCGGCGTACGACGCTCAGGTCCGTGAGCTCGCACAGCGCGGCGCCGATGTCGACGCCACCATCACCGCGGTGACCACCGACGACGTGCGTGCTGCGTGCGACATCCTGGCTCCGCAGTTCGAGGCGTCGAACGGCGTCGACGGCCGCGTGTCCATCGAGGTCGATCCTCGCCTGGCACACGACACCGACGCCACCGTCGCGCAGGCGATCGAGCTGCACAAGATCGTCGATCGCCCGAACGTCCTGATCAAGATTCCCGCGACGCTGGCAGGCATTCCCGCCATCGCCAAGGTGATCGGTGAGGGCATCAGCGTCAACGTCACCTTGATCTTCTCGGTCGAGCGCTACGAGGC
>NZ_CAURKP010000321.1:0-3112 GCF_963525155.1 uncultured Rhodococcus sp. | reverse complement strand
ACGACAAATCGTCCACCGCTTTCGTCGGTCCGTAAACCTTGGTCAATCCCCTCAGCTCGATCATGAGGACCAGTCAACCATGAAAACCGAACTGTCGGAACTTTCAGACGCCAACGGAGAAAGGCGTTGCGTCCGTTCACTGTCGAGACTAGTATCGAATGTATGTTCGACACTACCGGGGGGTAAAAGTGACGACGCAAGTATCTGAACAGGCCATATCCAAACAGGCGATATCCGAAGAGACCATCGGACAATTCCGAGCATCACTCGTCAGCATGGATCGATCCATCGACAACGCAGCACGCGTGGATCTTCTGCGCGCTTTGGAAGAGTTGAAGGCCAGTTGCGCTGGTGCCCAGGCATTGCTGGCTGCCGATCTCGACGCGTTCACCCGCAACGACCGCAGCGAACGGGGAGTGCCGCGCGCATACCAAGGCCGTGGAATCAACGCGCAGATTGCCCTCGCACGGCGAGAGTCGGCTTGGTTCGGAACTCAGCATCTGAACCTGGCCCGCGCACTGAACGACGAGATGCCGCACACACTTCGACTACTCGTCGACGGCTCCATCAGTGAGCATCAGGCGACGATCCTCATGCGCGAGACTTCATGTCTCACCGCCCAGGATCGCGCTACGTTGGATCGCGAGTTCTGCTGCGACGCTGCAATCTTGGACGGATGCGGCAACCATCAACTGACAGAAAGACTCCGCGCACGCGCTGCCGAAATAGACTCCGACAGTGTTGCCAGACGAGCACGCAAAGCCGTGGGAGACAGACGAGTGACGTCACGGCCTGCGCCCGACACGATGTGCTGGCTCAATGTGTTTCTTCCCGCGGCCGAAGGTATCGCCGTGCACGCCACGCTCAGGCGCGACGCCGATTCCGTACTTGCCGGCGGGGACAAGCGCACCCGAGCGCAAATCATGGCTGATCTCCTGGTCGAGCGAGTTACCGGAATCGGCCGCGCCACACCGACACCCGTCACCGTGAATCTGGTTGTCTCCGACCAGTCATTGTTGGGCGAAAATTCCGACCCGGCGTACGTCCACGGGTACGGACCTGTACCAGCCGCTATTGCACGCGAATGGATCACCAAGGCCAGCGAAGACTCCGAAACGGTGGCAACGCTCCGAAAGCTCTACGCACGCCCCGATACGGGCGCGCTGACCGCAATGGAATCCACGGCGAGAACCTTCCCGAAGGGGTTGGCGCGATTGATCGAACTCCGTGATCGAAGCTGCCGTACTCCGTGGTGCGACGCGCCGGTTCGCCACCGCGACCACATTCGCGATCACTCGAGGGGTGGCCTCACCAGCGCAGCCAACGGTGCCGGGTTGTGTGCGGCATGCAATTACGCGAAACAGGGCTCGGACTGGACTGCCGAACCTGTACCAGGTAACCGGCACACCTTCACCACAACGACACCTACCGGGCACCGGTATTCGTCTGAGGCTCCGCCACTTCCGGCACCCTGGACCAGTCCGGATGCGGCCTAAGTTCCTCGGTGAGCCAATGCGTTCACGAACACCTCGGAAATCTCCGAGGGGTCACGAGCGATGTACGTCGAACCGCCCGTCACGCGGGAGATATCGGCGAGCGCCGCCGCATCTGCGTCATCGGTGATGCCGATGGTGACGATGATGACCGGACGCGCCGGATCCTGCTCGCGTGCAAGAACATCGAGCAACTGTTCACGGCTGATGCTGTCAGGATCTTCGTTTGCGCCGTCGGTCAAGATGATGACACTGTTGACTGCTCGCGGATCGTACGATTCCTGAACCTTACGGAATGCGGCCAGCGTCGTGTCGTACAAACCTGTGGCGCCACGTTTGAGTTCGGTGAGCCGGTTCGCCTGATCTGCCATCAACTTTCGTTGAGTCACACCGTCGACGATCGTGTCGTAGCGCCTGATCGGCACCAATTCCTGGAAGTCCTGGGTTCCGTTCATACCTTGGGAAAACGCCCAGAGACCGGCAGCGACGCTGTCTGGGAAGACCTGATTGCCGGCCAGAGCAGCAGCAGTGGTCAACTGCATGCGCGTCTTGCCGCCTGCCGCCGGGTAGTCCATCGACGCAGACACGTCGATCGCAACGAGTGTCCGGATCGGCTTGGCCATCAGAGCCCAAGCGCCCAGTGTCTGATCGGCCACCGACTGTTCGGACACGGTCAGTGCCGTGACGTCACCGACTCCACCTTCGACGGCTCCACCGCCGGAAGTACGGAACCCGCTGCGCGTCAGCACTTCCTGAGCAGATTCACTGTGCAACAGCTCGGCGATGGCGTCACTCTTCTTGGCTGCGGCGTAGTGCCGGTCCGGTGCCGAAGCACTGACCACCAGGGGGTAATCCATGATCATGGTTCCCGTCGCCGGTACTGTCGCGGAAATCTTCGACTCGGCCTTCGTGAACTCGACGACCTGTTGCTCGGTCGAAACACCGACCTTTCCGGAGCTGACCAATTCGGTGAGCATCTTCTGTCCCACCGACTGCTCTTCGGTACGAACACTCTCCGCTTGCGCATGGGGTACGAGTGCCGCTCGAACGGATTCGGAGGTGGCCCCGGTCTCCGCGAGAGCTCCGAGAATGGGCGCCGACGCAACCCCTGTGAACAACGGATTGCCCAACGCCAGATCGGGAACCTGTAGCGCCGTGAGCCAACTGGCAAACTGTTCGCCACCGCCGGAGGCAAGTACGACAGGCGAGGTGGCGATCGAACCGCCGGCGGCAGCGACCGGCCCTTTGGCCGTCAATGCAGCTTTGCCCACCCACGCTGTCGAATCCGGTATCCACATGTCCGGCGCGTCCACGCCCTTACCCAGGGTTCCCGCAACGTCCCCGGGCAGCGCAGAGGTGACCGTGATCCGCGAACAGCCTGTCTGCTCCGGCGACGATTCTGCGAGGATCTCCGTGACTGCCGGCGCGATCGCAGGATCCGCTGCCAGCGAGTACTCGTCGACGCTCTCGCAGGAATCGGACTGTGTTGCCTTGAAGACCACCACCCCGGTGGCGACTACCGCGACGGCGACCAACCCACCCACTGCGTAGAACCCGATCGACCGCCCGCTGTCAGGACTCGAATGCCGTCCGCCCGCCATGAAATCTGCCCTTCCGAG
>NZ_CAURKP010000320.1:0-3152 GCF_963525155.1 uncultured Rhodococcus sp. | reverse complement strand
GCCGAGCACTACCCGCCGCACGACCCTCAAGGGTTGCCTCTTCGTTTGCTGACGGACGCAGGCCCGGCTTCCGAAGACGGATCGCCGGTCGTCATTCACGTCGCCATGCCCGGTGGCCGGGTGCTGCGTGCGCGAGTGTGGATCGCTCAGGTCGGACGAGTGCCGTTGCTGCTGCTCGATTCCGACATCGCCGAGAACGACGCGGATCTGCGCGGCGTCACGGACCGTCTCTACGGCGGGGACCAGGATCACCGCATCAAGCAGGAGATCCTCGCGGGTATCGGCGGCGTCCGCGCGGTGCGCGCCTACACCGCGGCGTACGGATTGCCCGATCCCGAGGTGTTCCACATGAACGAGGGGCATGCCGGATTCCTCGGCATCGAACGGATTCGGGAACTTGTCACCACCAGCGGTCTGGACTTCGATTCGGCTCTGGCCGCGGTCCGTGCCGGAACGGTCTTCACGACGCACACTCCGGTTCCCGCCGGAATCGACCGCTTCCCGGCGGATCTGGTCCGTCACTACTTCGGCGGAGCGAACGGCGAGAACGAATCGAGTTTGCTTCCCGGCCTGACCGTCGACCGCATCGTCGGGATGGGGCGTGAAGCCGATCCGTCGATCTTCAACATGGCGCACATGGGTCTTCGCTTGGGCCAGCGAGCCAACGGCGTCTCGAAGTTGCACGGCATCGTCAGCCGCGACATGTTCAACGGTCTCTGGCCGGGCTTCGACGCCGACGAGGTGCCGATCGGTTCGGTCACCAACGGTGTTCACGCGCCGACGTGGGCGGCGCCGGAGTGGATGGACGTGGCCAGGCGGATCGTCGGTCAGGAGCAACTCGAAGAAGCACGCGGGTGGGAGCGCCTGCACGAGTTGTCGGCAACCGAACTGTGGGAAACACGTAATGCGTTGCGCGGCAAGTTGGTCGACGAAGTTCGTCGTCGCGTCCGAGCGTCCTGGCTCGAACGCGGCGCGACCGAGGCCGAACTCGGCTGGACCACTGGAGTATTCGATCCCAACGTCTTGACAGTCGGGTTCGCGAGGCGCGTTCCGACGTACAAGCGGTTGACGCTGATGCTGCGTGATCCCGAGCGTCTGCGTGCGATGTTGCTCGACGAGAAACGTCCGGTGCAGTTGGTGGTGGCCGGCAAGTCGCACCCCGCCGACGACGGCGGTAAGGCACTCATCCAGCAGGTCGTGCGGTTCGCCGACGAAGCGGATGTGCGTCACCGCATCGTCTTCCTGCCTGATTACGACATGTCGATGGCCCGCTACTTGTACTGGGGCTGCGACGTGTGGCTCAACAACCCGCTTCGCCCCCTCGAGGCGTGCGGTACTTCCGGCATGAAATCCGCGCTCAACGGCGGCCTCAACCTCTCCATTCGCGACGGATGGTGGGACGAGATGTACGACGGCGAGAACGGGTGGGCCATTCCGACGGCCGACGGTGTTCTCGACGACGTGCGGCGTGACGATCTGGAAGCCAGCGCCCTCTACGAACTTCTCGAGCACGCGGTACTGCCGACGTTCTACGACCGTGATGCAGCCGATCTGCCGACGCGCTGGGTCGAGAGGGTTCGCCACACCCTCGAGAATCTGGGTCCGAAGGTGTTGGCATCACGCATGGTTCGTGACTACGCCGTCGACTACTACGCCCCTTCGGCGGAATCAGCTCGAGCGGTAGTGGCGGACGATTTTGCCGGCGCGCGTGAGGTGGCCGAGTTCCGTCGTCGCATCGAATCGCAGTGGCCGTCCGTCGCCGTCGAGCAGGTGGACGGTTCCGGACTGCCGGACACTCCGGAGATCGGTGCGACCATCTCGTTGAAGGCCAAGGTCCGTCTCGGCGGCTTGTCGGTCTCGGATGTCCAGGTACAGGCAGTCCTGGGACGCGTCAGCCCGGGCGAGGAGCTCACCGACGTGGTGACGTTCCCGATGACACAGTTCGGCGCCGAGGACGGAACCGAGATCTTCGAAGCCGAGGTTGCGCTTCCGGTCTCCGGCTCCGTGGGATACACCGTGCGGGTGCTGCCGCATCACCGGTTGTTGGTCGATGCGTCCGAACTCGGGTTGGTGACCACCCCGAGCGTCTGACGTATTGCATTCTGCCCCGGTCCGTTCGGTCGGTACCGGGGCAGAATTGTGCCCGTGTGAGAACCGGCTCAGGGACGTGAGTCGCGGATGCGGGTGAGCGCCTTGCGGACGACTTCGGGGTTGGTCGTCTCCCAGAACGGAGGCAGCGATGCGCGAAGGTAACCCGCGTATCTCGCCGTGGCCAGACGCGGATCGAGCACGGCCACCACGCCCTTGTCGTCGGTGCTACGAAGCAGACGGCCGACGCCCTGTGCCAGGAGCAGCGCCGCGTGATTGTCCGAGACGCTGAGAAAGCCGTTACCGCCATGGGATTCGATAGCCTGCTGGCGAGCCATCAACAGTGGGTCGTCCGGGCGCGGGAACGGAATCCGGTCCAAGATGACGAGGCTCAGTGACGGACCCGGAACATCGACGCCCTGCCACAGGGACAACGTGCCGAACAGTGACGTGGGTTCGTCCTTGGCGAAGGCCTTGACGAGGGTGCCGGTGGCGTCGTCGCCCTGGCACAGGATGGGGGTATCGAGGCGTTCACGCATCGCCTCCGAGGCGGCTTTGGCGGCGCGCATCGACGAGAACAGGCCGAGGGTGCGTCCGCCCGCAGCCTCGACGAGTTCGGCGATCTCGTCGAGATAGACCGGGGCGAGGCCGTCGCGGCCGGGAGTGGGGAGGTGGCGGGCAATGTAGATGATGCCGGCCTTTGCATGGTCGAAGGGCGACCCGACGTCGAGTGAGTTCCAGCGGAAAGCCGAAGCGTCAGAAGGTGCTTCGGTGCCGATGGCGGTACCCGAGTCGGGGCGCGCGGACGATTCCGCAGGAAGACCCCAGTTGACGGCGAGACCGTCGAACGATCCGCCGACGGTCAGTGTCGCGGAAGTGAGAACGACGGTGGATTCGGCGAACAGTCGCGAGCGCAGCAATCCGCCGACGGAGAGCGGAGCCATCCGGACGGAGCGCCGCACCGATCCGCGGAACTCGTCCGAGGACAGCCAGACGACGTCCTTGCGCTTTGCCGGGTCTGGTTCGTCGAAAGCGGTGAGAATACGCACGGCACTGTCGTGGAC
>NZ_CAURKP010000319.1:0-3216 GCF_963525155.1 uncultured Rhodococcus sp. | reverse complement strand
TCAAGGCGCTGGAGCGCGCGAGTTCGGAAGGGGCGTCCACTCGTAACCGCGAGTGGGCGCCTTTTTCGTGTCCCTGTGCTGAAACGGCTTCTTGTGCTGAAACGACTTCTTGAAACGACAAAGGCGCCTGGTCCGAGACGAAACTCGGAACAGGCGCCTCTGGCGACGTTTTACGGAACCTCGGGGGTTTCGGGGTCGGAAGAGAAGCCGGAAAGTAGTTCGATCAACTTCTGGATCAGTTCGAGCGGGTTCAGATCTTCGAGGCTCACGGTAAAGACTCCTTCGCTGTGGAACTACTTGATTCGGACATTTCAGAACATACGTCATGTCCAACCGTGGCGGGAGAGCTATCGGCGAAAATCTCTGAATCCCAAAGATTTAGGACTAAAGTCGGATGCTCCGGTGCCTGGAGAACGCGATGGCTGCCGTATCCGGGCGTAGCTCTTCACGTTTCGCGGCGATGGGCGATCGTGCCATCAAAATGGCTGCGGCACAGGCCCATACCAGGGTGATCAGAATGCCAGCTATCACTCCGAAAAGGCCGCTCAGCTCGGCGGCGAGCGCGCTGGCACCGATCGCAGCAACTCCGACGAATCCGAGCCCGGCGACCACCGGACGCCACTGCGGGGCGGAGATCAAGATCGCCGAGCAGTACAGCGCGGTCGCCGCTGCGACGTGACCGCTGGGCAATAGGTCCTGGGGCACATCGGGGAGCCAGGAACCGAATGCCGCGTTGGTGAGATTGGCGCCCATTCCGAGGAGCAGGATCGCGCCGATGCCGTATGGCAGTCCGCGGACCATCGAGACGACGGCCAGAGCGGTAGTGGCTGCGAGTACAGCGGTGACGTCGAATCGGCCTACCGTCCACTCGGCAAGTGCGCGCACCTGTTCCGGGACGCTCAAACCGGGCGAGGTGGGTCGCACGAAATACAAGACGCCCAGCGCTACGACGGCGATCGCGGCAAGGACGAGGAAGCGAGTGGTTGTGGAGGGAGCGGGGTGCTGGGTGGAGGTCGAGACGGTCACGAGTACCAGCATCCCTGTTGAGTCTGTGCCGATCGTGAGGATCAGCTGTGAGGTCTGTAGGCGGTCGGAGAATCGCGCCGAACGACACCCGCACAACCCGCTGCGACCAGGACGCATGCAAACGGGATCAACATTGCTGTGGTGAGAGGCACAAGCTTGGTGACCCAGCCGATGGTTGCCGGACCGGCGAGGAATCCGATGTATCCCATGCCGACGACGCGAGACATGTTGGTGCCGGCCGAACCTGAGCCCAGATTTCCGGCCGTGGTGAAGATCTGCGGAATGCATCCCGACAGGCCGGCGCCGAACAGGGCCCAACCGAGCAACGTCAGTGGTAGCCAGCCGGATACCACGACGGTCAGCATTCCGATGGACGACAGCAACGCACCGTAGCGAACCACTGCCACCGGGCCTACCGCCGCGCTGATCCGATCCGCGGTGAACCGGCCGACGGTCATCATGGCGGAGAATGCGCCGAACGACAGTGCGGCAACGGCATTCGAAACACCGAGATCTTCCTTGACCTGCAGCGCGCTCCAGTCGTTTGCCACTCCCTCGGCCAGCATCAGAACAAAGGCGAGGGTTCCGAGGGCAAGTACGCGAGCCGAGAATCTGCCGTGTGTCTTTCCGGTAGTCGACGCGGTTTCGGCATGCACGTCGACGTAAGGGAGAAGGGGTCGCGAGCACAACCAGACTGCCAGCAAGCCGATTGCCGACGCGATGCTGAGCGTGACGTACGGCGGAAGATCCAGTGCGAGAGTGCCGAATCCGATGACAGAGCCCAATACGCCACCGACCGAGAACATGCCGTGAAAGGCCGCCATGATCGGGCGCCGGTACAACTGTTCGGCCTCGACGGCCTGCGAGTTCATCGACACGTCCAACGCGCCGTTCGCGAAGCCGAATACAACAAGTGCAGCGCCCAGTTGCCAGGTGTTCGTGGCAAATCCCGGGCCGAGAGTGGCGAATGCCAGCCCGCTACCCGCCAGGATGACCATGCGCCTGCTGCCGTATCGATCGGCGAGCGGACCGCTCAATTGCATACCGGCAATGGCTCCGACAGCAAGAAGGAGAAGCAGTGAGCCGAGCGTCGAGTGACTGATTCCCACACGTTGTTCGATGGACGGAATGTGGACGACCCACATCGCGAGCAGAAATCCGTTGATGCCGAAGATGCCGAAGATGCCGGCCCGGGCGCGTACCAGGGCGGAGGTGGGGACTACTCGGTCGGTGGGGTTGACGCTCACTCGTTCCTTTTTACAGGTGAGACAGCAACAGGTCCGGGTCCGCGAGCATCTGTGCGACAAATGAGAGGAATCTCGCGGCCTGCTCACCATCGAGTACCCGGTGGTCGAACGTCAACGTCAGTGTCGCGACGCTCCGCACTTCGATCTTGCGCTCGATCACCCACGGACGCTCGCTCACCGAGCCCAGGCAGAGGATGACGGCTTCTCCCGGATTGAGAAGCGGAATGCCGCCGTCGACGCCGAAGACTCCGACATTTGTGATCGTGACGGTGCCACCCGTCAGGTGACGGACGTCCGTCTTTCCCTCACGGGCAGCAACGGTCAGTTCGGTCACCGCGCGTGCGAGCTGGACCAGGCTCAGGGTCTGGGCGCTCTTGATGTTGGGCACGGACAGTCCACGTTCGGAGGCGACGGCGATGCCGAGATTCACGTCATCGTCGACGGCGGCGTCGCCGCGGGCCTCGTCCCAATGCGCGTTCACCATCGGGTGCGAGGCGACGGCGGCCACCATTGCCTTGGCAGCGAGAGTCAGCGGAGTGAGGGACAGTCCGGTGAACGCCTCCGAGGAACGGAGCCTGCCGAGCAGTTCCATCGAAGGCGTGACATCGGCGGTGAGGAAGACGCTGGCCTGCGGAGCGCGGACGCTGGCAACCATCGCCGACGCCATCTGTTTTCGTATGCCGGACGAGGCCAGGCGTGTCGCGTTATCCGAAGGCGCCTGCACGGTAAGCGCGTCTGCGACGTCAGCTGCGGTGACGGCGCCGTCGAATCCGCTGCCGGTGATTTCGCTCAGTTCGATGCCGGCTTCGCGGGCCGCGCGCCGCGCCGCGGGTGTTGCGGGCTGTCGTTCGGTATTCGCCGCGGATTGCGAGTCCGGCGTGATCTTGCTCCGTCGGCGGCTCGGTCTCTCGGTCGCGGGTCCGTATCCGACCAGCACGCTCGG
>NZ_CAURKP010000318.1:0-3247 GCF_963525155.1 uncultured Rhodococcus sp. | reverse complement strand
AGCCTGAGCAGATCGAACGCCCCTACAGATTGCTCATCGAAGGAGCAGAAGGTATTCGACTCCATGGTCGAGAGAACAGCGACGGCAGCGTCACCTTCGAACGGCACTCAAGGGCAGATCCTCTCCTCAGCGCCCGACTCCTCACCAGACTGATGACGGTCGACTCCGCCCGCAGTGGCTTCTTCGACCGGTGGAAACTGAGACCAACGCGGCGACTGTTTCGACGCGGCAACCCCTTCATCGACGGGGTGGAGAAGCTACTCGCGTTCGACGATCGTGGACAGGCTGCCGCGATGTGGCGACGGTGCCCAGGATACGAAGAACCTCACGCGTTTTTCGGTTTCGACTTCATCGTCGAGACTGACACCGCACCGATTATCGACGCAATTGGCGATGATCGAGCGATCGAACCGATTGCGCGACGACGAGCAGACAACGCGTTGCGGCCGCAGCAACACCGAATTTGGGTGCCGACAACTTCGAGTGACGTCGTGGACAATGCTCAACTTGCCGCCTACTTGTCCCTTCCCATGAAGGATGGAGGCCGGGACACTAACCTCAACCCCGAACGGATTTCTGCTCTACACACCGTCGTTGGCGGCGAAAAGAACTTCGAGGCTGTCGCGAAATCCAGCTACCAGATCGCACTCGATCACATACAGGCAGCAGCAGACCTGCTCGATGCATGCGACAAGGCCGCTGACAACGTACGAACCGAAACGGAACGAGTCCTCGCCCAGAGTCGCGCTCGATCGCAAGCGGCCGGCCTGGTCAGCGACCCGCGTGCATTGGAGACCGAGGTGGCGATCGGTCGTGCAATCGAAAAAGCCGTCACGAACCCGATAATCAGGTTGACCACAGTCAGTTGTGTCGTCCTGTCTACGCAACCATGGTCGGACTATGTCGCGCAATGACCTTTCAGTAGTCCAGTCCGCACTAGCAGCCTGGCCCCAACCCACAGTGGTGGACCCCGATTGGGATTGCAGTGACGCGTGCCGCCGACTTCTCGACGCGATGCATGGCCTGGGCAGCGGCGGGGCGCGATGGCGTGACGTCGCCGGCTTGATCCGGCAAGTCTTGCTGACAGCTCACACGACTTATGGTGGAAATCCCGAGGTAGCGGTGCCAGCGGACCCGGCCTGGCCAACGACGGAGCAGTGGCACGAAGCGGCATGTTCATCGAGCCCACTGACCGACGGGCGCCTGGCGATCCGTGCGCTCGACTGGCATCCCCTAAGCAGCGACACCACTCCCGCAGCCGAAGAACTCGCACGCGATCAAGTCCGAGCCGCATACCGTGATGTGGATTCAGAGAACGCCGCGCAGTTGCCTGCCGACCCATTTTGGGAACAGGCTCATCGGTACAAGTCCTACCGAGGAGAGACACAACGCCAGGCAGCTCGAGCTGCAGTTCTGAACGAGAACGGTGCACTGGTCATCGCACTGCCAACAGGGCGCGGCAAAACTGCCGTCGCCTGGTCGAAGACGCTGCTCTCTGTCCACGGCGTCACCATTGTCGTCGTCCCGACTATTGTCCTCGCTCTCGACATGGAACGACGAACGCGGGAGGCTGCGCAGCTTCGGGGGCGCCCACTCAGCCCACTGAATCGGTACGCGTACGTCGGCTCACTCGATGACCAGACAAAGAAGGACCTGCGCGAACATATTCGATCTGGAACGCAGCGCCTGCTGTACACCTCACCGGAGGCATTCGTAACAGGCCTAGCCGCCGCCGTGCTCGACTGTGCCGATGCAGGATTCTTGCAGCAGATCGTCATCGACGAGGCACACCTGGTCGACCAGTGGGGCGCCGACTTCAGGCCAGAATTCCAGACGATGCCGGGACTGATCCGCGAAGCGCACGAAAGGGCACCAGAGGGAAAGAAGCCTTCGGTGCTGCTCCTCAGCGCGACGTTGTCGCAGAAACCGCTGGACCTGCTCACCAGCCTGTTCGCAGTCGACGCCGAGAAGGCAGACCTGGTCTGGGGATCAGAACTACGCACCGAACCGGCGTTCTTCTTCGACGCTTTCAGCGACGAAGAAGAACGCAACCAAGCAATCCTGCAGGCCGTGACCACACTTCCCCGTCCACTGATCCTGTACACGTCCAAAGTCGAAGACGCAAAAAATTGGACCACTCGACTTCACGAGAAGGGCCTGGCCCGCGTCGGCTGTGTAACTGGCAAATCCACCGAGACTGAACGCGATTCCGTCATGGCCCATTGGCGCGGGCTCGCCACCTCTGGGCACAGCGCGGCGACGAGCCTTGATGTCATCGTCGGAACGTCTGCGTTCGGCCTAGGTCTCGACATGCCGAACGTGCGCACCGTGGTGCATGCCTGCCTGCCGGAAACCATCGATCGCTTCTACCAAGAGGTCGGTCGTGCGGGACGAGACGGGCGACCGTCGGTTGCGTACCTCTGCAGCGGCCCCGGGGACAGACAGATCGCGGCACGACTGAGCAAGATAACCATGATCGGCGACGAAAAAGGATGGAACCGCTGGAGGCGACTCCTCAGCAAAGGAACCGAGGTCCGTCCACTGCGATACCGAGTACAGAAGAGCACACTGCCGGAGTACATGACTGAGGGATACGGCCGCAGCGCCAGATGGAACGTGCGCACACTGACGTTGATGGCACAAGCAGGGATCGTCCGCCTCAGACCGCCGCAATGGGTTCCAACAGAAGGAGCGACCGCTGACGCCGACACTCAAGCGCGCGAGGCGTTCTACGCCAACATCGATGACTTCATCGAGTTCGAGTTGCTCCGTGGAGATCTGCAGGGCGAGGCCGGATGGATGCGGGCTCTGAAAGAGGTGCGCGAGAAGGTAAATGCAGCACAAACAGCAGCGCTAGAGGCTTCGGCAACTCTAGTGACCGGCGAGGCGTGTGTCGGACGCGTGATCGCGCGCCACTATCGAGTGCACCACGACGGCGGAACCCTGCTTACATCGCCGGCATGCAGGGGATGCCCCTCCTGCCGACGTGATTCCGCATCATCGCCAGGCACCCAGCCTCAGGAACCCAACCCCTTCTTGCCCGCCCCACACTTTCTCGCCGATCCCCTGAGCACGTGGCGTGGAAACTGCCCCGGACTCTTTATCCGATTCAGTGAAGGACAAGATACCGAACCGTTGCTCGTCCGCCTGGCCCAGAGAAGAGTCAGCGTGTTCTCGGGCCTGACGCCCGGCGAAGCCGACAGACTGCAATCCGCGGTGCCCCACACACCGATCATTCTCGACGAAA
>NZ_CAURKP010000317.1:0-3266 GCF_963525155.1 uncultured Rhodococcus sp. | reverse complement strand
ATCGGGGCCCTTACCGCGCGAACTCATTCGCCCACCGCGTCGTCGCCGAGTCGCAACAACTCGTCCAATTGCTCGACGCTCATCTCCGTCACCCAGTTCTCACCGGTCCCGACTGCAAGTTCGGCGAGTTCACTTTTACTCGCGATCATCGTGTCGATTCGCTCTTCCAAAGTTCCGACGCACACCATCTTGCGTACCTGAACGTTCTTTCTCTGACCGATGCGGAAGACACGGTCCGTCGCCTGGTTCTCTACCGCCGGGTTCCACCATCTGTCGAGGTGAACCACATGGTTGGCCGCCGTGAGATTCAGACCCGTGCCGCCGGCCTTGAGCGAGAGCACCATGATGGGCGGGCCGCCTTCACCTTGGAATGCCTCGACCATTGCGTCGCGCCCGGCTTTCGACACTCCGCCGTGGAGAAACGGAACTTCGGTGGTGAACCGGTCGGCCAGGTACGGCACCACTAATTCCCCGAACTCACGAAACTGTGTGAACAACAGAACCTTCTCGTCATCGGCCGTGACCGACTCGACGATATCTTCGACCAGGCCAAGTTTTCCCGAACGGTGTTGCCCGCGGCGCATCACCGGCGAACCGTCGCGCAGGAAGTGCGCCGGATGATTGCACACCTGTTTGAGTTTGGTCAGCGCAGACAGGACGGCGCCTTTGCGCTTCATCCCTTCCGTTCCCTTGATCTGCGCCATCATCTCGTCCACCACGGCGCGGTACAACGCCGCCTGTTCCTCACTGAGATTCGCTCGAACAGTCATCTCCAACTTCTCCGGGAGATCCGCGATCACGGAGGGATCGGTCTTGACCCGTCGCAGCACAAAGGGGGACGTGACGGCTCGCAGTCGAGAGACGGCAAGTTGATCTTTTTCCCGCTCGATCGGCACGACAAACCGTTTGCGGAACATCTGCTCAGAGCCGAGTACCCCGCGATTGGCAAAATCGAGGATGGACCGCAACTCGTCCAGCCGGTTCTCCACCGGCGTTCCGGTCAGAGCAACGCGATGGTCCGCAGGAATGCTGCGAGCAGCGCGGGCCTGAGATGTCTTGGCGTTCTTGATGTGTTGAGCTTCGTCAAGCACCACGCGCCGCCAGTCGAGATCCTTGAGCGCCGCGACGTCGCGGGTCATGAGCGCGTAGGTGGTGATCACCAGATCACTCTCACGAACTGCCTGTTCCAACTCCGCCCCGGTAGCGCGATCCGAACCGTGATGAACGTAGACGCGCAAGCTCGGTACAAATCGCGCCGCTTCACGCTGCCAGTTTCCCACGACCGACATCGGGCACACCAAAAGTGTTGCTGTCTTGGACTTCTCGTGCGCAAGTAACGCCAACAGTTGCAGCGTCTTACCCAGACCCATGTCGTCGGCCAGAACGGCGCCGAGCCCGAGAGCACTCATGTACGCCAACCAGTCGAGACCGCGTCGTTGATACGGACGCAAAGTCGCGTTGACCGTCGACGGTACCGCGACCTGCCGCGGAGCCACCGACTGGTCGAGCAGTGCCGAGGCCCATCCGGTTGCCTTCACTTCCTCGACCGGCAGGTCTTTGAGGTCGTCGGCGATCAAGTCCTTGATCAGATCGACGATCGCTCGGTCCCCGCTCGAATGCCGCTGACTGACAAAACGAGCCGCGCGGGCCAGGACGTCTTTGTCCGCCTGAACCCACTCGCCGCGCAACTGGACCAGATCGGACTTCGCATCGACCAGTCGGGTCATTTCCTCGGCGGTCAGTACCTTGTCTCCGAGCGCCAATTCCCAATCGTATTCCAGCAATTGGTCCATACCGACCGTACGATTCTCCGCAACGATCGGAGACGCCGCCGAGGTCACCCGCACACGCAGGGATGGAGACACCACGTTCCATGCGCGAGGAAGCAGCAGCGTGATCCCTCGCTCTCGCAGGACTATCGCGCCGTGTCCGACCAGGTCCATCACTACAGGAGTGGGCAGCAACAGGTCGAGACTGTCCTCGTCGCGCGGCACGTCGCGAAAACGTGGGTAAGCCTTGATCGCTTCTTCGAGTTTGCGGCTGCCGAGCTGGATACGTTTGGGATCGGCCCGGTGCAGACGAACACGTTCGGGCGCTTCACCTTCGGGACGCAAACACACTTGCAGACGCCACAGCGCATCGTCGTCGGGATCGGAATTGTCGTCGAGTTCAGGCTCGATCAGCCGCAGAACCAAGTCCGGCTCTCCGGCGGTGAACGTCGACCCCCATTCGGCGAGTCCCTCGGCCGCTCGTACCGACACGTCGTCGAAAGCGTCCCCGGACAACACGGCCTGCCACAGCGGGGTCTGCACCACCGGATGTGAGTCCCCGAGAGCACGACGAACGATCGGGTCCGTGAGTTCGTTCGTGATGTCTTCGATCGTCGCCCTCGGCGAACCGACCGCCCGCTGCACCGGCGGCATCGCCACTACCAGTTCACCGATCCAGGCGCGCTGGCGTTCCCCCACTGAAAACTGCCAGCGTGGCCACCAACTTCCTTCAGCCCGCGTCAGTGCGGGGACCACCCGTCCGGCGCGCACCCACCGGTCTATTCCTCGCGCCACGTGTACGAGAAAGTGCAGGTCTCCCGCAATTCGCTGATCGTCGGCCTTGAACCGCAGCAGGAGATCGACTGCGTCCGGCGGCGCCAACGCAACAGCTGCGTACTCACTCTGCAAAGGCCCGCCAGGTACGGGCGGCATAGCGACATTCACACGATGACGGAACTTGCGATGCAGGACAGCACTGACCGGATCACGGGGATCGTCGGTCCCGGCACCGTCGTGCCCGTCGACCCACAGTTTGAGCCCCGATCCCGGTGACCAGAGTCCATGCAGCATCCGACCATCCAATCAGGTGCCACCGACACCACTTCCGGCCTACCGGGCAATAGGCTGGCAGGCATGACGACGGCATACGGCTTCTGCCGTTACGCTAATTATCCCATAGACGTCGACTGCTGATCAGGTGACCAGCCCCTTTGACCTGAGCCAGGCATCCCAGTCGGCTACGGCCTGCTCCGCAAGTTCTACCGCGTCGCGATCCGTGCCGTTCACCCGCACAGACCAGGAATGGTGAACCGATCCCACTTCAGCCTTTGCGTTCGGCACGACTGAACCCTGAAATGTGCTGACTATGACATTGATTCTCGGTACACGGACGGTTGCATTCTGGCTGACCACTTCGGCATAACCCTCGCGCTTACCGGTCACGCGACTCGTGCGGTCCAGATGCAAGTGTTTCGTGCCGTTCGCAACATCCGTACA
>NZ_CAURKP010000316.1:0-3482 GCF_963525155.1 uncultured Rhodococcus sp. | reverse complement strand
GCTGTTCATGGGACAGGAGTTCGGTCAGAGTGCGGAATGGTCCGAAGAACGCGGCCTCGACTGGTGGCAGCTCGACGATCAGTACACCGGCACTCTCCATCGCGGCGTCCAGCGACTGGTCGGCGATCTCAACTCCGCGTATCGACGTCATCCGGCCATGTGGACCCTCGACACCTCGCCCGGTGGATACTCCTGGATCGACGCCAACGACACCGAGAACAACGTCCTCAGTTTTCTGCGTTACGGTACTGACGGTTCGATTGTCGCCTGCCTGTTCAACTTCTCGGGCAGTGAGCACTCGAGCTACCGCGTCGGGCTACCAGAGCCCGGCCGATGGGTGGAAATTCTCAACACCGATGCCGAGGTGTACGGCGGCTCCGGAGTCGGGAACCTCGGAGCGGTCACAGCAACGTCGCATTCGTGGCACGGTCGGCCAGCCTCCGCACAGGTGGCGCTGCCAGCTGCTGGAGCGATTTGGATAAGTCTGGAGCGTTGATGGTCGGCCGGCGAGTAGTCATTGTCACGTCGTCACTGTTGGCAGTGGCAGCACTGCTCGCCGGTTGTGCCCAGGGAACGAGTGGCCACGCCGTCTCGATTTATCACGATCCCTTCCGCGTCGCCGGACTCGACGCAACGGCAGGACCAAGTGGGTTGCGTCCGGGAGCCCCCAACGCCGACCGAGCAATCACCGGCACCGACGGCGGGGACATCGACGCGCTGGCAGCCAACGCCATCACAGACATCGAAACCTACTGGGCCGCCGAGTACCCGGCTCTGTTCGACAAGCCCTTCGAACCGGTCGACGAGCTGATTTCGTGGGACCCCACCGAATCGAACGGCCCGGACTTCTGTGAGGAGACCACCGAAGAACTCATCAACGCCGGGTACTGCAGCATCGATCACACCATCGGTTGGGATCGTGAATTGCTGCTGCCCGAGGTGCGGGAGAAGTTCGGTGAAGTGGCCGTCGCGTTCATCTTTGCGCACGAGTACGGCCATGCCGTTCAACGCAAGGCCGGGATCGTCGGCGGTAAACGAGACGCAGCCCTGGTGCGAGAACAGCAAGCCGACTGTTTCGGTGGCGCCTTCTTGCGGCACGTCGCCGAGGACAAGGCCGCGCACTTCACGATGAACACCTCCGACGGACTCAACAAGGTGTTGGCGTCGGCGGTCGCCATCCGCGACGAAGACCCTAATGATCCTGAGAGCCACCATGGTTCGGCGTTCGAGCGCGTCACCGCCACTCAGATCGGCTTCACCGACGGCGCCGGTGCGTGCGCGAAGATGGACGCCGACGAAATCGAGTCACGACGTGCAGACCTCCCGCAGCAGTTCGCCGAGGGCAACGATTCCGGAGAACTGCCCGTCACCGAGGCAACTCTCGACGAGTTCGTGAAGACCTTCCAAGCGATCTTCGATCTACCGCAGCCACCGAAGGTCGTGTTCACCGGCGCAGACACCGGGTGCAGCGATGCCGTTGCGACCGAACCCGTCTCGTACTGCCCGTCGACGAACACCATCGGAATCAGCGTCGACGACCTTGCCGAGCGCGGCACGCCGGGTCGCGTCGGGCGACGCGAGTTGATCCAGACCAACATCACCGGTGACTACAACGCCTATGTCCTGCTCGCGTCGCGGTACACCCTCGCGATGCAGAAGGAGAACGGCCAATCGCTCGACACTCCGCAGACTGCCCTGCGCGCCGCCTGCCTGTCCGGCGTCATCACCGCAGCGCTCAGTCCCACCAACGCCGCGGCGTCCGGAGCACAGGTCACACTCTCCCCCGGCGACCTCGACGAAGCCGTATCGGGGCTGCTGACCGACGGCCTGGCTGCCAGTGACGTCAACGGTGAGACGGTTCCGAGCGGGTTCGCACGTGTCGACGCGTTCCGGACCGGCGTTCTCGGTGGCCGGGAAGTGTGCGACAGCCGCTACACGGAGTAGCGACTGCCGGTCCACACGTCAGTAGAGAGCGGAAGCCAACTTACGACGGGCCGCGATGACGATCGGTTCTGCCGGGTCGAACAGTTCGAACAGTTCGAGCAGGCGCGTCCGAGCGGCAGCCTTGTCGTCGCCGGCAGTTCGCGAGACCACCGAGATCAAGCGGGCGAACGACGCCTCGGGTTGCTGGGCGAACATTTCCAGGTCGGCCGCAGCGAACTGCAGTTCGAGATCGGACGGATCAGCATCCGCGGCCGCAATCGACTCGGGATCGACACCCTGAACCCGAGCCATGAACTTCACCTGGCGGACAGCGCTCTTGGCCTCCGCATTGTTGGGTTCGGCGTCGAGAATTTCCTGGTACGCAGCGATGGCGGCGTCGAGATCGCCCTCGTCCAGCGCGGTTTCAGCGGCCACGAAACGAGGATCCTCGACCTCCTCCACCGGTTCGTCCGCGTCGGACACCGGCCCACTCAACTTGCCCTCGACAGCTTGGAGGACTGCGTCGAACCACTGGCTGAGCTGCGCCTCTGGCTGAGCGCCCTGAAAATCGGCCAACGGCTGACCAGCCGCGACAGCAACAACCGTCGGAACCGACTGGACACCGAATGCCTGCGCGATGCGAGGACTCACGTCGACGTCGACGTTGGCAAGAATCCACTTGCCGCCGGCTCGCGCTGCAAATGATTCGAGAACTTCAGTGAACACGACCGAGGGCTCGTATGCGCGGCCACCGATGTTGACGATCACCGGTACCTGGCTCGACTTCAGCAGGACTTCGCTTTCGAAGTTCTCCTCGGTCACCTCGATCACTGCCCCGGAGACAGCAGAAACGGCCCCGTCGCCGCTGGTGTTACGCGGCGGTGGTGGGGCCGTGGCCCGCTCTTTGAAGGCGGACAAGTCGACTGCGCCGCTCATGGCGGCAGCAACTGCGGACGAACGCGCGGGGGGCCTGGAACCTGGTCGAGTCACGGCTCCCAGTTTGTCACGAGTTGCGAGAAGCTACGTAGAGGGATGCAGCACTCAGACGAGCGCCGCGTTGCCCTTGGACGCCTCGAACTCCGTGGACAGCTCACCGAGCTTGCCGTTTCGCACTGCCCAGCGTTCGAATATGACGGTGCCGAAGGGCGGAACGCTCGAGATCAGCGCAAGGATCGTGGTCTTGACGTCCCACTTGAGCGACCACGCGGTCAGGAGTGCAACAACGATGAACACCAGGAAGCCCGCGGTGCCATGGACCATTCCGGGGATGCGAATCGCTTCTTCGTGTCCGAGAACCCACTTGAAGAACATGGCAACCAGCAAGGCCGCCCAGGTCACAGCTTCCCACCACGCCACCAGACGGAAGCGTTTCGCGGGAGTGGATACGTCAAAGATGTTCGCCATGAGGCCATTGTGCCCGAACAACTACGACGCCCCGTAGTTGTGTGAGGAAAACCACGGGGCGTCGCAGAGCGAGAGCGCTGGTTCAGGTGTATTTAGACACTCAGGCCTTGGGGACGCGGACGATGAGTGCGTCGCCTTGTCCGCCGCCGCCGCAG
>NZ_CAURKP010000315.1:0-3567 GCF_963525155.1 uncultured Rhodococcus sp. | reverse complement strand
ACGCCGTCACGAGCACCACTGGACCGGCGTCGTCGATACGGGTTGCGAGCTCCTTGGCCGCAAAGCCGCCGAACACCACCGAATGCACCGCGCCGATTCGCGCACACGCGAGCATCGCGATCGCAGCCTCGGGGATCATCGGCATGTAGATGATCACGCGGTCGCCCGCCACCACACCCTGATCTTTCAAGACGCCGGCGAAGAGTGAGACCTGCTCGAGCAATTCGGCGTAGGTGTACGTGGCCTTGGTGGGGACCATCGCGGAGTCGAAGATCAACGCGGTCTGATCGCCGCGGCCGTCGCGGACGTGCCGATCGAGGGCATTGAAGCTGGTGTTGAGCGAAGCATCCGGGAACCAGCGATAGATCGGCGCGGCAGAGTCGTCGAGAGCCTTGGTGGGGGCGACATCCCAGTCGACGGCCCGCGCAGCGTCGAGCCAGAACTTCTCCGGCTGATCCATGCTCTCGCGATATGCGTCGGCATACGTGGTGTGGGACGCCTGCTCGGAAGAGCTCATCGACGTGTGTCCTCTCGTGAACTTCGCTTACCGGTGACCTGAAACACCTTAGGTCACCGTCAGTGCGGTGCGCCTCAGTAGCGGTGCGGGTACCGTCCCTTTGCGCCGGGCGGCCCTGTCCCGTCGGCCAGTGGCGCGCAGGGGTGGGATAGGCCAGGGACTGAAAGGGGGATCGATGTGACAGGTGCAGCGCAACGCGCAGGCTTCTGGGGAGTCCTCGCTCTGCGTGACTTCCGACTTCTGTGGACCGGCGACGCAGTCAGCGGTATCGGAAACGGTGTCACGACCGTCGTACTGCCGCTGATCGCGCTTCGCGAACTGGACGCGAGTAGCTTCCAGATCGGTGTGCTGGCATCAGCAGTGTGGTTGCCGTGGTTGATCGTCGGACTACCAGCCGGTGCCTGGATCGACCGGCTGCCTCGGCGCCCGATCATGATGATCGCGAACGCTGCGTGCGCGCTGTTCTTCGCGAGCATCGCGATCGCCGGCTTCCTGGAGGCGATGACATACGGCCACCTGCTCCTGGTCGCGCTGCTCACCGGTACAGCCACCGTCTTCTTCCAGGCGGCCTATCACTCGTATCTCCCCACGGTGCTCGCCGAAGCGGATCTTGTCGAAGGGAACTCGAAGATTCAGGGCGCCGAGGCCGCAACTCGGGTGATCGGCCCAAGCGTCGGTGGGCTGGTGGTTGCAACTGTCGGGCTCGCGGCCGGTCTGGTTGTCGACGCGTTCACGTTCGCCTTCTGCTTCGTATGCATCTGGCTGATTCGTGTGCAGGAGACCGTCCATCGCGGACAGAATCAGCGAGAACCGTTGCGACGCCAGATTGCGCTCGGACTGCGATTCGTCGCCGGTGATCCGTATCTGCGGTCGATCGTCGTCTACGGCACTCTGCTCAATTTCGGTCTCACCGGGTACTCCACGATCCAGATCGTGTTCCTGGAAAAGACGGTTGGCGTGGGGGAGTTCGGACTCGGGCTTCTCCTGGCGATTGCCGGGGTGGGCGGAATTGTCGGATCGATGATCGCGCGCCCGCTCGGCCGCAGATTCGGCACTGCCCGAAGCGTTCTCACCTGTCAGTTGGTGACGGGACCGTTCATCCTGTTAGCACCTCTGACGACGTACGGTGCCGGCCTGTTCTGGTTCTGCATCGGCGGCATGGTGATGGTTGCGGGCGTCGTGTCGTGCAACGTGGTGCTCGGCAGTTTCCGTCAAAGTTACTGTCCGCCGGACCGCCTCGGACGAGTGGTGGCAACGAGTATGTTCCTGCTGCACAGCAGCATTCCGCTCGGTGCTCTGACGGCAGGCTACCTCGGCGACGCGGTGGGACCGCGCGGGACGATGTGGATCATGGCCTGCCTGATCGCGCCGTGCGGATTGGTCTTGCTCTTCAGCCCCCTCCGCGGAATCCGCGATCTACCGAGTCGGCCTGCAGTCCCACTGCGGTAGAGGATTACTGCGGTAGAGCTGCGGCGGACTCTTCGCTTCGAATCGCGATGCGGAGAGTCGCGAGCATGAACAGTGACACCGCGAATCCGAAAAGCGCGCCGAACTGGTCCTGTGTGAACAGATAAACCTGCGTCACCAGAAGGCTCACGATGAGGGATGCACGCAGGAGTCTCAGGGCTCGCAGGTACGGACCGCGGAAGAGGAACCACACTCCCAGAACCACAAGAACTCCGGTTGCGACGGTGGAGATCTGGACCACCAGGTCGGAGACGTCGTCGGCCTCGACGACGTTCTCGGAAACCAACGCGTAGATCACCTGGACAATCGCCAGAAGAGCCTGCAGTACGAACAGGGTCAGTACCAGTCGGCGGACGACCCGGTGCCGGAGCAGTTCCTCGGCACGGTGGAAGAACGCGTTGCGGCCACGAGTGATCTTCGATTCGATACCGCCGGTCGGCGGAGTCTGTGAATGCAGGCCGGCCTTGATCGAATCGACGAGGTCGGTGAGGCTGCGGTCTTCGACGCCGTCGAGTACGCGGAGGGCGTGGTTGTACTGGATCTCGTCTAGCTGACCGAGAGCGAGGTCCGAGAGCGCTCGCGCCCCGATGGCGAGCCGATGACGATCATTCATTCCGCGCCGAATCACCACCTCGCGCGCGGCAAGATAGAAGAGAACGAAGACGACGTACATGATCGCGATGGCAGGCTGGTAGAAGTAATCGACGTCGGCGGTGACGAATTTTCCGACCTCGTCGATGAAGAGACCGAACCCGATTCCGCCGACGAGCGTGGCCAGGTCAAGCGTGCGAGAGCCTTCGGTGATGGCGGTCGCCACGATGGCGACGGCCATCAGCAACCCGCCCCAGAGAACGTGTGCGATGTGGAGGGCGCCGCCCCCGATCTGGGGATAGCCCGTTGCCGCCAGATAAGCGCGGGTGATCAGCACGGTGGCGACGCCGGCGAACAGGAACAATTCGAAACGAGCGAGTGCCGCGCGGTCGTAACTGTGCGGCAGCGTCAGCGCATTCCGGTCCTTCGTCGTCATTGCGGAACTCCCAGGTTTCGATAGCGCGCGATACGGGAGGCCTGGCGATCGGTGTCCGACTCTTCGGCAAGCACGAAGAGTTCGTGCGCTATCGCAGCCCCTACCCTCTTGGAGAATTCCACGGGTTCGTCGGCCGCGTCAGGCGTTTCGGGAATGATCGCGTCGATCACGCCGTCTCGAAGCAGATCCAACGAACGAATGCCCTGCGCTGCCGCCATCTCCGGTGCGTGACTGATGTCGCGATGGACGATCGCGCTTGCGCCTTCCGGCGGCAGGGGAGCGAGCCACCCGTTCTGTGCCGCGAGTACCCGATCGGCGGGCAGCAGCGCGAGCGCCCCGCCGCCTGTTCCCTGACCGAGCAACACCGACACTGTCGGGGTCTTCAGCGTCACGAGGTCGGCGATGCAACGGGCGATCTCAGGGGCCAGTCCACGTTCTTCAGCTTCTTTGGACAGCGACGCGCCCAAAGTGTCGATCACGAGGACAAGCGGGAGTTGTAGTTCTTCGGCAAGTTTCATGCCCCGTCGTGCTTCCCTGAGCGCGGCCGGTCCCATCG
>NZ_CAURKP010000314.1:0-3615 GCF_963525155.1 uncultured Rhodococcus sp. | reverse complement strand
GTTCACCGGAGCGGCCTGGGCACGGGTATCGGCCGTCGTAATCTGCGCGATCTCGATCATCGCGAACTTCTTGTGGCTGCCGTACTACCCCTGGTGGTCGACTCTCATCATCGCGCTGAACATCGTCGTGATCTGGGCGGTGTCGACATGGAAGCCCACCCAGACGACGCACGCCGCTGCGCATGCACCGTCAACGCCGACTCGATCTGCTTGAGTTGAAAGTATGTGTAGGTGGATGGCGTATTCGGGAGAGCCGATACTGGCCCATGACTTGCTGTTCAGGCCACAACACTCGCTGATCGACCAGAGCCTGCATTCTCAACTCGGGGCCACGACGACAAATGGCGACGGCTTCGGAATCGGCTGGTACGGGGAAGGCCCCCAACCGGCAGTGTTCAAGAGCATCGAACCCGCGTGGAACGACTCGAACCTGCGCGAAGTCACCTCCCAATTGCGCACCCCTCTGCTGTTCACCCACATCCGCGCCTCGACGGGAACTGCAGTGCAGCGCAGCAACTGCCACCCGTTCCGGCACCGGCGGTGGTTGTGGATGCACAACGGTTCACTACACGGATTCCACGACATGAAACGGGAATTGGTGACTGCCATTGATCCGTCGCTCTTTCCGGATCTCGAAGGATCGACGGACTCGGAAACTCTGTTCTTCCTCGCGCTGACGTTCGGCCTGACCGACGATCCGTTCGAAGGCGTCGCGAGGGCCGTCGGATTCGTCGAGCACACGGCCCGCTCGCAGGGAATCGACAATCCGGTTCAGATGACCGTCGCCACGTCGGATGGCGTCTCCACCTGGATCTTTCGCTATTCCAGCGAGCACCAGTCGAGGTCGTTGTTCTTCTCCACCGAGATTTCCACGTTGCGCAAGCTCCATCCAGAGGTGGAGGCTCTGCACCATCTGAGCGAGGAGACCCGAATCGTCGTCTCCGAGCCTCTACGTGACCTTCCCGGCGCCTGGAACGAGGTTCCCGAATCCGCCGCAGGCGTCATCCGGCCCGGACGGGACGAGATGCGGAACTTTGTGCCGATCCCACTCCGGTAGGAAATGCAGTCAAAGACCGATTGTTGTGCCGAATTCTCGCCGCACTTAAGTGATGATGGCTTGATGTGGAAACAGGCACTCGGGTTTGCTTTGTTTGGGGCAGCCGTCGCCTTGGTCGCCGCGTCGCTGACACAGGGGTCCTTACAGGCATCGGCCACGATCACACTTTTTTCGGGTGGCACGACAATCTCGGGCTTCGCCGGTGAATCACAATGGAACTGGTCGATAGACGCTGCGGTGATCGGCGCCCTTCTGGGCGCGCTGACCGGGTTCGTGCTCCGCCTCGCGGGCGTGCGAATCTCCGGAAGCCAAGACAATCGACTGGTTCGAACTGTGGTGGCAGGCATCGCAGGCGTCACGCTTGGGCTGACGCCCCTGTTGGTCTTGATCGGCATGGCATTCACCGGGTCGGTTGATATGGGATGGTCCCCGCTCGTGGTCTACGCCGTCAGCGGTCTTCTGGCCTATGGCCTTTCGGTCGCCGCCGTGTTCGGAGTTCTTCGCGCTGCCAGGGATCGACTTACTGTTCGCACGACGCGAGCGGTCGCGGCGATGCTTCCGGTAGGGGCGTTGGCGGCGACTGCTGCGGGTGTCGGTACTGCGTGGAAGCTGGGCTTCTCCACCGCCGCTCCCACCTGGATTGCAGTCGTACTGCTGGTGGTGCTCGTATTGGCCGTGACGTTCGTTGCGGCCCGGGCGTGGGCACTACGGATGCAGGCTCGTGACTTTCCAGAAGTGGCATAGGCGGTGGAACGATTGATTCCGACGGGCGCATCGAGATGAGGGGCGAGCGAATCTTCGCGGGACTCGTCGTCGGCCTCCTACTGGGGCTGTTCGGCTACCTGCCATTGGTACTCCTGTGGCAACACTTCGCGGATGTCCCGCAGCCGCAGCTGTATCCGAACCGTTCGTTCACGTCGTTCGGCCCCAACCCGCCACCGCTCACCTACTGGATAAGTTGGGCGGCGCCTGCCGCCGTCTTCGTCTTGCTCGGACTTCCGACTATTCCCAGCCGCACCGGCCGGCAATTTGGATTGCCATTGGTGTTTGCGTTCCTTCCGGTCGCTGCAATGGTGGCGTGGTTCTGGATCTCGATGGAACTGTTCTTCAGCCCCGACTGAATGTCTGATCGAAGCATTCGAAAGTGGGGACATTCCGTCGGGAACGATGAGGTCACATCCGTGGACAACGACCTGATTATTCACACGCACGACTCCTCGGTTGTGGACGAATCATCGATCTGACGTACTGCGCAGCCCAGAAAGCTCAAGCTTTCCCTTCCGGCGAAGACACACTGGCGACCGGGAGTTGAAGCTGCGTGAGGAGTACCTGATTCAGACTGATATCTGGGTCGGCAAGCGCAGTTCCGAAGTGGTTGAACTTCAGGGAATGATCGGCTCGGAAATCGACGGTTTATTCGCCTCACCTCATCGCAAGGCCTCGACGTCTGAGATGCTCTGGTCGAACATGCTGCCGACCACGCTGCGCCGCAATCGAAAACCTCGTCCACAACAGTCACCAGCCACAGGAATCTGACTGATCGCGATGTCCACGAGTTCATGCCGAAGGTAGTTCAAAGCCCTCACAATCCGAGCTAGGACATAGACCGTGAATCACACCGGAGTTTCCGGAGACATTGATGAACCCCGAGTTTCGTGGAGTCGTCCTGTTTGACTTCAGGCTACGGGTTGACGTGTGAAGTGTACGTTCTCGAACTCGATCGGTGTCGGCATCCCGAGCGCACTGTGCCGACGTTGGCGATTGTGGAAGATCTCGAGGTACTCGAACATAGCGTTGGCCAATTCGATCCTCGTTTTCCATCGCTTCCGATTCAAGAGTTCGGTTTGCATTCTGCCCCAAAAAGATTCGATCACGGCGTTGCCATAGCAATCGCCGATCGATCCCATCGACGGGACCAGGCCCGAGTCGTGCGCCCGGCGGGTGAATGCCAGGACGTAAACTGCACTCCGTGGCCCGAGTGAATGAGTGCGCCGGGTGTCGGGCCTCGATTCGAAATGGCCCTTCTCAGATCGTTTGTCACCAATGTCGCTGTCTGCGAACTGTCGATAGACCACCCGACGACTCGCCTCGAAAACGTATCCAGGACAACAGCGCAGTAAACCTTGCCTTCACACGCAGGATGTTCCGTGATATCCGTGACCCACAGCTTATTCGGCTCGTCGCGAGTGAACTTACGGTCCACGAGATCGCTCACGGTCGGAGTCTGATGCTTGGAACGTGCACGCTTGTTTCCCGGAAACCCTTTCACACCAGCAGCTCTCATCAACATTTCGATGCAGCCGTGTCCCACGGCAATACCGTAACCAAGGGTGAGTTCGGTGTGTACCCGGCGGGCACCGTAGGTTCCGTTCGATGCCACGTGTACCTCGGTGATCAACTAGGTCAGCCAGGCATGTCGCAATGCGCGTTCCGAGGGTGGGCGATTGTGCCACTCGTAGAAGCCGGACTCTTACACCTCCAGAATCCGACACGAGGTCTGGACGGTAGTCCTTCCTTGGCCATCACTTCGATCGCTTCGAACCGTCTTTTGGGAGCAC
>NZ_CAURKP010000313.1:0-3626 GCF_963525155.1 uncultured Rhodococcus sp. | reverse complement strand
AACCAGTGACCTCTTCCGTGTCAGGGAAGCGCTCTCCCGCTGAGCTAATCGCGCGAGGTGGAGACGGGAATCGAACCCGTGTGCACGGCTTTGCAGGCCGTTGCCTCACCACTCGGCCACTCCACCGTAAAAGGTTGAGTCACACCTCTCGAGCGGACGACGGGATTCGAACCCGCGACCCCAACCTTGGCAAGGTTGTGCGCTACCAGCTGCGCCACGTCCGCATCGCACCGTGTTGCTTGGGGAGCTGCTCGCTCTCCTCGGTGCGTTGGAAACATTAGCCGACCGTGTCGGATACACACAAATCACCAGCTCAGTGGCGTGTTCGGAGTCGAATCGGCCCGCTGCGCGCGTTGCAACTGTCCGTCTTGGCGATGAATACGGTCTGAAATCAGCTCGAATTCGTAGATTTCGGGGTCGCCTGGAGCAAAACGAATGCCAACCTGGTGATTCGTATTCATCGCGCAGCCGTGTTAATGTTCCAACTCGTTCGAGCGCATGCGTTCGGATGACTTACGGTCCCGTGGCTCAGTGGGAGAGCGTCCGCTTCACACGCGGAAGGTCGCTGGTTCGATCCCAGCCGGGACCACAGAAAAATACTGAAGGCGTTCCCGATCATCGGGGACGCCTTCAGTCGTTTGAGAGCACAGCTGTTTGAGAGCACAGCTGTTCGAGGGGCACGGTCGTTTCGGCATGCAGACCGTCGTCGCAGGTCGCCGGGCGACGATTTCGGTAGCCTGGTCGAAGAGACATTTCGCGACCGAAAAGGTGACTGCTTTGAGTACCGAAAAGGTCGATTCTTCCGTCGACGATTCAGACCTGTCCGTCTTCCAGGACGCAGAGTCCCGCTGGGAGCGGTGGCGCGCGGGAATCGCCGCGCGGCCCACCCTCAATCTTGCGTACCGCATCGGCGTCGGAGTCGTGGGCACGATCGTGTTCGCCGCCGGCATCGTGGCTATTCCGTACCCCGGGCCCGGTTGGCTCATCGTTTTCGCCGGCCTCGGCATCCTGGCGTCGGAGTTCGCGTGGGCACATCGACTCCTTCATTTCGCGAAGGCCCGATACGACCGGTTCATGGAATGGTTCGGCAAGCAGTCGCTGTTCGTCAAAGGGTTGGGCGTTCTGTTCACCACAGTGATCGTCCTGGCGACTTTGTGGGTGCTCGGCACTTTCGGCCTGATCGGGACATGGGTGGGCCTGGACTACTCGTGGCTCGAGTCGCCGCTGTGAGTTGAACGCGGCCCGGTTTCCTTCACTCGGTTGTCTCACCATGTCGGTAGGGCCGATAACATGATCGTGCGCGTGCTCGCAGTGGGTACGACGCCTGTCTAACTTGTCGCAATACCTTTAGGAGCACATCGCCGTGACCAGTCCCGCGCCAGAGCACTCAGCCGCCCCACTTCGGGTGCCCGCGGGGACGACCGCCGGGACTGCAGTGCGCGAAGCCGGATACCCCACGAAGGGGCCCGACGTGATCGTCGTTGTCCGCGATGGCGAGGGAACGCTCAAGGATCTGTCGTGGACACCTGAGGTCGATGTCGACGTCGAGCCGGTGGCAGCATCCACCGAGGACGGCCGCAGCGTCATCCGGCACTCCGCGGCCCACGTCCTCGCGCAGGCGGTTCAGAAAGAATTCCCCGACGCGAAGCTCGGCATCGGTCCGCCGATCAAGGACGGCTTCTACTACGACTTCGCGGTGGACCGCCCGTTCACTCCGGAGGATCTGGCCAAGCTCGAAAAGCGTATGAAGCAGATCATCAAGGGATCACAGCGCTTTTCGCGTCGAGTGGTCGATTCGATCGAGGACGCTCGGGTCGAGTTGGCCGACGAGCCGTTCAAGCTCGAATTGATCGACGACAAGTCCGGTATCGACGATCCCGAGATCATGGAGGTGGGTGGCAACGAGCTGACCATCTACGACAATCTCGATCCTCGTACCGGCGACAAGATCTGGTCCGATCTGTGCCGCGGCCCGCACATTCCGACCACCAAGCACATCCCGGCCTTCAAGTTGACCCGAAGCTCCGCCGCCTACTGGCGTGGCAACCAGGACAACGCCGATCTTCAGCGTGTCTACGGCACCGCGTGGGAGTCCACCGAGGCTCAGGACGAATACCTCGAACTGCTCGCCGAGGCCGAGCGTCGTGATCACCGCAAGCTCGGTACCGAACTGGACCTCTTCAGCTTCCCCGACGAGCTCGGTTCGGGTCTGCCGGTGTTCCATCCCAAGGGCGGCATCATCCGCACCGAGATGGAGAACTACTCGCGCAGCCGCCACATCGAGGCGGGCTACGAGTTCGTCAACACTCCGCACATCACCAAGGGGCATCTGTACGAGGTTTCCGGTCACCTCGACTGGTACCGCGACGGCATGTTCCCGGCGATGCACGTCGACGAGGAACTGAACGAGGACGGCACCGTGCGCAAGCCGGGCCAGGACTACTACCTCAAGCCGATGAACTGCCCGATGCACAACCTGATCTTCCGTGCTCGCGGACGCTCGTACCGTGAATTGCCGTTGCGGCTCTTCGAATTCGGCTCGGTCTACCGCTACGAGAAGTCCGGCGTCATCCACGGACTGACCCGCGTGCGCGGCATGACCCAGGACGACGCTCACATCTACTGCACCCGTGAGCAGATGCGCGACGAGCTGACCACCACGCTGCAGTTCGTTCTGAACCTGCTCAAGGACTACGGCCTCGACGACTTCTACCTCGAGCTGTCCACCAAAAACCCGGACAAGTTCGTCGGTAGCGACGACGTCTGGGAAGAGGCGACCGCAACGCTCGCCGAGGTCGGCGAAGCTTCCGGCCTGACTCTGGTGCCGGATCCGGGCGGAGCCGCGTTCTACGGTCCCAAGATCTCCGTTCAGGTCAAGGACGCCCTCGGCCGCACCTGGCAGATGTCGACCATCCAGCTCGACTTCAACCTGCCCGAGCGGTTCGAGCTCGAATACACCGGCAACGACGGCGTCAAGACTCGTCCGGTCATGATCCACCGCGCGCTGTTCGGCTCGATCGAGCGGTTCTTCGGTGTCCTGACCGAGCACTACGCGGGCGCGTTCCCGGCGTGGCTGGCGCCGGTGCAGGTTGTCGGAATCCCGGTGGCCGAGGCGTTCGCCGATCACCTGTTCGACGTCACGAAGAAGCTCAAGGCAGCCGGTGTTCGCGCCGAGGTCGACTTCAGTGACGACCGTATGCAGAAGAAGATCCGTAATCACACCACGCAAAAGGTCCCGTTCATGCTCCTCGCGGGCGAGCGTGACGTGGAGGCCGGCGCGGTCAGCTTCCGTTTCCGTGACGGCACGCAGATCAACGGCATTCCCGTCGACGACGCCGTCCGGATCATCACCGAGTGGATCGGCCGCCGCGAGAACGCCTCGCCGACAGCCGAACTGGTGCAGCCAAGCGTGGCGCAGTGAGCGCCCCCGGTGACGACGGTCCGGGTTCGCTGATCGACCACGGCGTCGGTGACCCTGACCATTTGCAGCGCATTTGGTCGCCGCATCGGATGTCGTACATCACCGAGGCGCCCAACACCCCGGGCACGACGGGTGAACCGTTCATCGACATTCCGAAGATGTCGGACGAAGAAGGACTGATCGTTGCCCGCGGTGAGCATGTCTA
>NZ_CAURKP010000312.1:0-3670 GCF_963525155.1 uncultured Rhodococcus sp. | reverse complement strand
CCCGAGCACCGATCCCGAGATTCAGGACGCCAGGGCACGTCATGTACGGGCGCTACTGGCCACGCTCGTGCTGTCGACAGGCACACCGATGCTCACCGCCGGAGACGAGTTCGGCCACAGTCTCGGCGGAAACAACAACGCGTATTGTGTTCCAGCAGTTGCCTCCCCAGCCGATTCGTGGGCCCTGGACTGGACGGCGGCCGATCAGTCGTTGGTGCAGTTCGTCTCCCGAGCGTTCGGACTACGCCGAGCGGCACCGGCGTTGCGTCAGCCCGAATTCTTCGAAGGCAGAAGAAGACTGGAGCACCCGGACCTCGTCTGGTTCGACGCTGCCGGCGTCGAGTTCGACGACACCGCATGGTACGACGAGAGTCACCGAACGCTGCAGGCCTGGATCGACGGAGCCGACGTTCGGTCTCACACTCGGACCGGGCGCCCGCTCGGTGACGACAGTTGGCTCCTGATCCTGCATTCCGGTGGACCGGCTCAGGTCACCGTCGGCACTCCGGAATGGTTCGACGGCACCTTGACTGCATCGTTCGATTCGGCGTCACCGACCGGCGAACCCGCTTCCACGGCCGAAGTTCCCGTCGGCACCGAGATTTCGCTGACCGGCCCCACGGTCTTGGCCTTACGTTCCGTGACACGTCCTCCGGTCACCGCTGCTGTCATGGAATCCGGCAGCACCTTGATCAGGAATTGAATGGTCGGTCCGATCCCGAAGGCGTACAACACTGTTCCGACGCCAACCGTTCCACCGAGGAGCCATCCGGTAGCGAGGACCGCGATTTCGATGCTGGTACGCACGAGCCTGACCGACAAGCCGGTGCGCGCCACCAGTCCGGTCATCAACCCGTCGCGGGGGCCCGGCCCCATGCCCGCGCCGATGTAGAGAACGCTGGCCAGTCCGTTGAGGAGGATTCCCGCGACCATGATCACGGCTCGAACTGGCATGGAATCAAAGACCGGCAAGAAGGCCAGTGAGGTATCCACCGAGATGGCAATTACAACGACATTGGCGACCGTTCCGAATCCTGGCCGCTGGCGGATCGGAATCCAGAGCAGCAGTACCACCGCACCGGTAATCGCAGTGATCACGCCGAAACTGAGCGAAACGTGCTCGGCCACACCCTGATGAAACACGTCCCAGGGATCCAAACCAAGACCGGCTGTGATCATCATGGCCATCGAGAAGCCGTACAACCACAGACCAACGAACAGCGAGGCGAATCTCCGTATCAACACTCGACCATCTTGATGGCCACTGGACTGTTCATCCATAGCCAAGTTACCGATACTGGACTGATCGGTTACGTCTCTACGGAACCGCGATGACTGTCATGGAGCCTGGTGCCACTTCCGTGAAACCAGCGTCACGAACCGCGACGGCCTCCGACTTCTTCAGCCGAACTACTGCTTCGGCCCACTGTTCCGGGCTCGCATCGCGCACTGAGCAGCGAAAGTCGTTCTGCGCCCAGGCCCAGCACTGTTTCTCGGACATGGCCGCCGCCAACAACATCGAGGCATGCCCGACCTGTGCCGACGCCTTGCCTACCGTCATCTCGAGCGCCGAGTCGATCCACAGCACAGGAAGACCAGGCTCCGGCGGGCCAGGCTCGTCGTGCTCGAGATCGGTCCCACCGATCTGCAACTTCTTGATTCGCGGGTCCAGTTCTCCGACCGGCCCGGGAACCAGAGCCCGCGCCTGCGCGCCATCCACATCGACGGTGATTCCCGGTACCTCCTGCGCGGCGAGCCACTGCGCTCCTCGCGCTCGACGAGACACCTTCCGAATCCGGGCACCCACCCACGCCGAATAGTCCTCGTGCCAGGGGCCGGGTTCCCCGTCTTCGGTGAACCCGACGCGTTCGTCCAGACACAGCGCCACAGCCGCCGTTGCCGCAGCCTCGAGCAGTGCGGTGCGCTTGGGCGGGTCTGCCTTCGGAATGTGCAGAACGATCGGCATCGCCAACACCAGCGCCGGATCCGCGGGATCGTCTCGCCCTCCGTACCCAGCAGCCAGCACCGCGTGGCGCTCGCGCCAGCGCGAATCGGGGCGGGACATCACAGCTGGATCGGAACTGAATGCTGGATCGGAACTCATGGAATCGGTACGCGTCGCACGCCACCGTCGACGGCGTCCGCAGCCTCGACCTCGTCGCGGGTCACACCGAGAATGAACAGCACAGCATCGAGGAAGGGATGCGACAAAGCAGCGTCCGCGACCTCCCGCAACGCAGGCTTGGCGTTGAACGCCACGCCCAGGCCCGCGGCGTTGAGCATGTCGATGTCGTTGGCACCGTCACCGACGGCGACGGTCTGTTCCATCGGCACACCAACCTGATCGGCGAACTTGCGCAGCGCAACGGCCTTCGCGGCGCGGTCGACGATTTCACCGATCACACGTCCGGTCAGCTTGCCGTCGACGATTTCGAGGGTGTTGGCGTGCACGAAGTCCAGTTCGAGTTCGTGTGCGAGGCCTTCGATGACCTGCCGGAAGCCACCCGACACCACGCCGCAGTGGAATCCGAGGCGGCGCAGGGTGCGAATCGTGGTTCGTGCACCCGGCGTCAGTTCGATGCTCTCTGCCACCTCGTCGATGACGGAGGCGTCGAGACCGGCGAGTGTTGCCACACGCTGGTGCAGTGATTCGGTGAAGTCGATCTCGCCGCGCATCGCAGCTTCGGTGACGGCGCGGACCTCGTCCTCGACGCCGGCCTTCGCGGCAAGCATCTCGATGACCTCACCCTGGACGAGCGTCGAGTCCACGTCGAACACGATCAGACGCTTGGCCCGTCGAGCGAGACCTGCGCGCTCGACCGCGATGTCGACGTTTTCGAGTGCGGCGACCTCGGCGAGTCCGGTGCGCAGCTTCGCGTCGCCGTCGGCCGTATCGGCCGCGCTGACGCTGAGTTCGAGGCCGGTGACCGGATAGTCGGCGACACCACGGATGGAATCGATGTTCGCGCCCTGCTTCGCGAGTTCGCGTGCAACCGATCGCATTGCGCGAGCATTGACCGGGCTACCGAGAACAACGACCGCGTGGGTGGACACCGCGGGCCGTCCGGGATCGGCACCGATTTCGATGTCGACGTTCATTCCGACCGTCGCCATCGCCTGTTCGAGTTCTTCCTGAAGCGCCTCGGGATCGTTCGGGCAGGCGACCATGACGCCGAGTGTCAGTCGACCTCGAATCACCACCTGCTCCACGTCGAGTAGACGCACATCGTGCCGCGACAACGCCGCGAACAGTACCGAGGTGACGCCAGGGCGGTCCGGCCCGGTCACAGTCACCAGAACAGTGGTGTCAGAGGCACCCACCGAAAACTCCGATCGTTTCTTCGTTCGCGTCTTGATCGTCACTATTGTGCCAAGCGAAAGGCCCCACCCGTTACTCGGGCGGGGCCTTCGCTGATTACTTCAGTGTGTTACTTCGCTCAGGAGCGGCTGTCGGTTCCGGGGTCGCCTTCGTCCCCGACCGTGAGCGGCTCGTGACGAGCATCTTCGAGCACGGTGCTGGCGTTCTTCCCACCGTGGCCGGGGCCGACGTGCGCTTCCGCGCGCATCCGCTCCACCATGTGCGGGTAGTGCAGCTCGAACGCCGGACGCTCGCTACGGATGCGCGGCAACTCGGTGAAGTTGTGACGCGGCGGCGGGCAGGTGGTTGCCC
>NZ_CAURKP010000311.1:0-3683 GCF_963525155.1 uncultured Rhodococcus sp. | reverse complement strand
ATTCCGAGAAGAGACGCACATCCGGTCAGGCCGATCGAACCCATGTTTGGCGAGAGCGGGTGCTCGGCTCGGCCAGTTCCGCGAGAAGTGTTGTACTTCTGGCGATTGCTGCCGGAACCGCCGAATTGGTGACGATGTTGCCCTACTTGGCGGCGATCGCGATGATCACCGCTGCTGGGCTGCCCGCAGTCGCGTCTGCGTCGATACTTGCCGGATACTGCCTGATCATGGCCATGCCCGCAGTGCTTCTGTTGTGCGGGCGGGTCGTGGCCGGCAACCGCCTCGACAAGCCGCTGCGCCGAGTGGACTCGCTGATGTCTCGCTACGGCGACAGCGCAATGGGTTGGGTATTCGGCATTGCCGGTTTCTACCTCGCCGGCAATGCCGCTGCCGTGTTGTTCGTGAATTGACGTTGTTCGTGAATCAACCAGCCTGAACCAACGAATTGATCAGCTTCACACCGTCTTCCGGGTGATCGACGGTGACGGCGAACAGTCGTCCGCTCTCGAGAGTGACCACGATGGCCTCACCCGAGCGGAGAGTGACGGCTGTTCCGCGCGGTGTCATTCGGTAACCCCATCCGCCCCATTCGGCTGGACGTATCGCGTCGACTGATGCGGACTTCACCTTCGAGATGGGGATCTTCTTCCATCGAACGCCCCAGGAACTGATGCCGACACCGTGACGGTCGACGCGCACGGTGATCGACGCGAATGCTGTGACGGCGAGTGTGGACACACCCAGGATCACGGCAACCCACCAATCCGAGTACGCGGCAGTCGCGATCACGAGAACTACGAGGCCGGCGGTAACGATCCACGGCCAGACGCTGCGGACCTGCCCGACCCACACTGCACGTTCGGAGGCCGTCAGCGGAGTGTCGAGCGTCGGGGTCGGCAGTGCCGACTCCGGGCCGCTTCGTTGCTGGTCAGGCAGCGCGTATGCCAGAACTCCTACGAGTACCGCCGCGATCGGCGCAAGAATCCACCAGCCGATACGCGCGTCTTCCGGCGACCCGGCGTCGATCGTCAGGGCGACGCTCAGAATCCAGATCGTCGCCAGTGTCGCACTCGAGATCGAGGTGACGGCCAGAAACAGGGGCGCGTTGTCGCTCGAACGGGCCGCGACGACACAGGCGCAAACGACAGCCACCAGTGAAATCACCAGCGCGATGGCGAAAAACGTCGTCGTGGTGCTGAACCCGTCCGGGGTCGATCCGGACCAATGGCTCGCGACGGTTTCGGGCAGGCGTTCATCCCACGCGAAGCGCGCGAGAACCAGGATCAGGGTCGGGATCAACGTCAGTGAAGCTGCTGTCCAGAGTCGGATCTTGCTGGTCGTCATTGTGTGCTGGTCTCCTTGATGAGGTCGAGCATGTGCGCGGTGTCGAGTCCGAGATTTCGGGCCTGCCGCACGAACTCGCGCGCAGATTCGTTGAGAGCTGTTCTTCCCGAGTCGAACTCGGCGCGAATAACGGCGCCACGTCCGCGTCGGAGGTCGATCAGGCCTTCGTCGCGGAGTGTTGCGTACGCCCGAAGAACCGTGTGGAGATTGACGTCGATCGAGTCGGCGAGAGCGCGAGCGGACGGCAGACGGTCACCGGGACCGATCTCACCGCGGATGACCGAGCCACGAACCCCGGCCGCAATCTGCTCCGCGAGTGGAGTTGTGGAGGCGTGATCTATTCGCACAAACATGTTTGCATTCTATGCAAACAATGCGTGGTTTGACTAATTCGTGTCGGGGGATGCAGCGAGTTGTGACGTGGGACGGGTAACATCGGCAGAGCTGAAAGACGCGCATTCGGCGTGCGCAACGCAGCAGGAAAGGGGCTTGAATCGCATGAGCGGCCACTCAAAATGGGCCACCACCAAGCACAAGAAGGCTGTGATCGACGCACGTCGTGGCAAATCCTTCGCGAAGCTGATCAAGAACATCGAGGTGGCGGCACGAACCGGCGGTGGCGATCCCACGGGCAACCCCACCTTGTACGACGCCATCCAGAAGGCGAAGAAGACGTCTGTTCCCAATGACAACATCGAGCGTGCGCGCAAGCGCGGCGCCGGTGAAGAAGCGGGCGGCGCAGACTGGCAGACCATCATGTACGAGGGCTACGGACCCAACGGCGTCGCCGTTCTGATCGAGTGCCTCACCGACAACCGCAACCGCGCAGCCGGTGAAGTTCGCACCGCGATGACCCGTAACGGTGGCAACCTCGCTGACCCGGGTTCCGTCTCCTACCTGTTTGCTCGCAAGGGTGTCGTCACGCTCGAGAAGAACGGCCAGTCGGAGGACGACGTCCTGATGGCTGTGCTCGACGCCGGTGCCGAGGAAGTCACCGATCTCGGTGAAACCTTCGAAATCGTCAGTGAGCCACAGGATCTGGTTGCCGTACGGTCGGCACTTCAGGAAGCCGGCATCGACTACGACTCCGCTGAAGCCGATTTCCGCGCTTCCGTCGAGGTTCCCTTGGATGTCGACGGCGCACGCAAGATCTTCAAGCTCGTCGACGCGCTCGAAGATTCTGACGACGTGCAGAACGTCTACACCAACATCGATCTTTCCGACGAGGTTCTCGCGGCTCTCGAAGACTGATTGCTTTTCAACTCAACCCGGTCCTGACGTCCGCGTCCGGGCCGGGTTGCGTGTTGATGCGGGGTAGTAGTCCCGCGCACCGCTAAGCTATCGAACAGCTGTTCGGTATGGAGAGGTGTGACAAGTGCGCGTGCTCGGAGTGGACCCAGGCTTGACTCGCTGCGGGTTGGGAGTGGTCGACGGGAGCAACGGCAGGAAAGTGCGCCCCATTGCGGTCGACGTGGTGCGGACTCCGGCCGAGATGGACCTTGGTTCTCGGCTTCTGCGGATCTCCGATGCGGCTGAACTGTGGATCGAGCAGTACAAGCCGGAGGTGGTCGCGATCGAGCGCGTGTTCGCGCAGCACAACGTCAGTACCGCGATGGGGACAGCGCAAGCAGGCGGAGTTGTCGCGCTCGCTGCCGCCAGACGCGGCATTCCGGTGTGTTTCCACACGCCCAGCGAGGTGAAGGCCGCCGTCACCGGCAGCGGTAACGCCGACAAGGCGCAGGTCACCGCGATGGTGACGCGAATTCTGAATTTGAAGACGGCGCCGAAACCGGCTGACGCTGCCGACGCTCTGGCGCTGGCGATCTGTCACTGCTGGCGAGCACCGATGATCGAGCGGATGGCCCGCGCCGAGGCGATGGCCGCTGAACAAATGCGTAAGTATCAGGCAAAATTGGCCGAGACGAAGAAGGCAGGTTCACGATGATCGCGTCGGTACGCGGCGAGGTACTCGATATTGCGCTCGATCACGCGGTCATCGAAGCGTCAGGTGTCGGCTATCGGGTCAATGCCACCCCGGTGACTCTCGGTGCGCTGCACCGGGGAAGCGAAGCGCGACTGTTCACGACGATGATCGTTCGCGAAGACTCGATGACGCTGTACGGTTTTTCCGATACCGAGTCGAAGGACCTGTTCAGCCTCCTGCAGACGGTTTCCGGAGTCGGACCGCGCCTGGCGATGGCAACTCTCGCAGTTCTCGAACCGGACGCGCTGCGGCGGGCGCTCTCGGAAGGCAACCTGACGGCGTTGACGAGGGTGCCCGGTATCGGAAAACGCGGCGCCGAGCGCATGGTTGTCGAACTGAGTGACAAGGTCGAAGG
>NZ_CAURKP010000310.1:0-3759 GCF_963525155.1 uncultured Rhodococcus sp. | reverse complement strand
TCCGTCCAACGAACACATCGCAGCTCGCGGTTCGCTCATCGAACTGGACGGCGTCACCCAGCATGCTCCCGCACCGCGCTTCTCGCGCACGCCCACCACGACGCCTGCTGCGCCGGCGCGTGAGGCGACGGATATCGATACGGTCTGGACCTAGGGCCTTCGGCCCCTGTGCGCCTTTTTGGTAGTTACTGCAACCAAAAAGGCGCACGGGGCGTCAGCCCAACCTGTAGAACCTGAACATCTCGTGCTCGATCGGCAGCACGTCCACCCGCTCGAAACCTGCCGCCTTGGCATAGCTTTCGAGTGTCGAGTGCCTCATCACCGTCCCGGTGGCAATGCTTCCCGGATGCGAAAGACTGTCCGGTAAGCAGCAGGTCAGCGAAAATCCGTACAGCAATTGCTCGATCGGACCCGCCTCGGGATCGAACTCATCCGCCGTTCGTTCGTCCATCACGATCACCGGAGCGCCCGGCTGGGCAATCGCCCGAGCCGTGGACAGAAAGCCCACCGGATCCGGAACGTCGTGAAGGCACTCGAAAGCGAAGACGGCGTCGTAGGTCCCGGCATCGGCTCGCCCGGCCTCAGGAGCCTGTCCGGCGACGTCGACCAACGAGAAATGCACGCGGTCGTCCACCCCCCGATCATGAGCGTTACGACGGGCAGCGTTCACCGACGCCGCGTCGACGTCGAAGCCGTGCACTTCGATCTTCGGGTATCCGAGGGCGAGCGCGATAGACGACCAGCCCTCCCCCATCCCGAGATCAGCGACCTGCCCGCCGTCCGAAAGTGTGGCGTGCAGGTCGGTGACTACCGGCAGAAACTGCTGACAGAGCTGATGGAGATACATCGGCCGATTCAGTAGCGCCTGACCCTCGCGAGCATCGGGGCCCATCGATTCCCACGTGACTCCCCCACCGTGACGATAAGCGTCGAGTAGACGTGGCATCGACGACGTCGTCGCGACGAACAGCCTCGCCAGCGGCGCCAGGAAAAGTAGGTTCTCGTCGTCGACCAGAACATCGGCGTGGGCCTGCGGCAGGCTGTACCGGCGATCGGCATCCGAATTGACGTCCACATAACCGGCGACGGCCTGCTGCTCGAGCCACTCCCGCGCATATCTTTCGACGGTCCCTGTCCGGTCCGCCAGCTCCGTCGACGTGAGCGGGCCGTGATCGCTCAGCGCGCGGTACCAGCCCAACCGGTCGCCCAGATACACGGCCTGCAGCTCCGATGCCCCGAGCGTGGCCGCGAACAATCGTTCTGCGAGCGCTTCCGCCGCACTGGTTCCCGCTGCGCCTGTACCGTCTACCGCCGTCATGCCCTACCTCCTGGTTTCACACCACTTTCAGGGTGTGTACCCAGTTCTCAGACGACGACCATTCGTTGGTCTGCCGTGTCGCGATCCGTCGCGAGAGTGTCGTACGCAGCGGCGATGGACGCGACGCCGCGAATGAGGTCCTCGGCAGAACGTGCGTACGGCACGCGGATGAATCGTTCGAACGCACCTTCTACGCCGAAACGGGGGCCGGCGGCAAGGAGTACGCCGAAGTTGGGTGCCACCGCCGCCAACGCCGTCGAGACGGGCGCGGACATTCGCATCCAGACCGACATTCCGCCGGAACCGATGGTGGGACGCCAGTCCGGCAGATGCTCGGCCACCGCACCGAGGAGTACCGCACGCTGTTCTCGCAGAACTTCGCGACGCTGTTCGAGCAACGAGCGGTCGTCGGCGAGCAAGTAGGCGGCTGCCAACTGATCCATGACGGGAGTACCGAGGTCGACCGCGGCACGCGCCCCCACCAACTGGGTGATGAGCGCGGCATCGGCGCGAATCCAACCGACACGTAGCCCGCCCCACAGCGACTTCGCGGTCGAACCGAGCGTCACCACTTCGGTTTTCGCTGCGCCTCGCCCATGTGAGGCGACCGGCGCCGGCGGTGGTGCGTCGAGCCACAGATCCACCATCGTCTCGTCGACGACCAGAGTCATTCGCGTTTCGTGCGCAATCTTCGCAAGCTCGGCGCGGCCGGAAGAGTCCATGCAGAGGCCGGTCGGGTTGTGAAAGTCGGGGATCAGGTATGCCATTCTGGCAGCGGTTTGCCTTGCTGCACTACGAATCCCGTCGAGATCCCAGGCTCCGGCTGCCGCGAACTCCGGTCGGACCGGAACCGGTACGGGCCGAGCGCCGTTTCGCCGAATCGCTTCCAGCGCATTGGGGTACGTCGGATGATCGACCAGCACTCGCTCGCCGGGTGAGGTGAGCACCGACAGCAACAATCGAAGCGCGTGCTGCGCACCCGAGGTCACCATGATCTGTTCGGCGGTGGTGGGAAGACCCCGCGCCGTGTAGCGCTGCGCGATCACGTCACGCAAGTCGGCGATCCCGACCGGTTCCATCCCGTGTGTGGGAAGGAAGTTCGGAAGTTCCTGCAGCGCAGACGCATACGCCAGTTCGACCTGAGCGGCGGGAGCTGCCATCGCCGCGTAACTGAGGTCGACGACGGGTCCACTCGGCCCGGGTTGATGGGAGCGGAACATCAACCCGTTCGGCCGCGCGCCGGCAGGCAATGCCACGGTGCTTCGCGAACCCTGCCTGCTGATCAGGTACCCCTCGTCTCGCAGCACCGAGTACGACGACGTGATCGTGGTTCGACTGAGTTCGAGTACCGCCGCAAGTTCACGCTCACTCGGCAGTGCGACTCCCAGCGGAACGCGACCGTCGTGCACGAGCAGGCGGATACCGTCGGCAAGCGCACGGTACGCGGGCCTGCGTCCGGACTCTTCCTGCCAGGATCCCAGATCGCGCGCGAGCGAACGGGCACCGAGAACTCGAGTCATCATGCAGTCCAGTATCGACAACTTGGCTATGTAACTCAATACCAGTCAAGTTGATCATATGTCCATGACTACCTTCGCAACCCTGATCGGCATCGGACTCTTCGTGGCACTCGTCTACTTCTTCGCGCCCGCCGAAGGTGAAGGTACATACATTCGGTTGGAGCAGTTTCGCCTGGCAGCACCCCTCGGCGGCATCTTCCACGACAAGACTTCAGACCGCGAGAACGACGCTGTCAGACCCCCGTGCGATTGTGATCAGGGGGAAGAATTCACTGATCTCAGTCCAGTTGCGTAAAACTGGACTCTTTTCGCACTCAGAAAGTCTCCAGAGAGGGTTCCTATGCCGGCTTCCAAAAAGATTCTCTATATCGATCTCGACAACACCTTGGTCAACTTCCAGTCGGGCATCGATCGCCTGACCGACAGCGTCCGAGAGAAGTACAAGAACGACCTCGACGAAGCGCCGCACATCTTCTCTCGCATGGATCCTCTCGACGGCGCTATCGACGCCTACCACCAACTGGCACAGCAATTCGACACCTACATCCTCTCGACAGCGCCGTGGAAGAACGCCACAGCCTGGCACGACAAGGTTCTGTGGGTCCAAGAGCACCTCGGAATGGAGGAAGGCAGCGTCGCGTACAAACGTCTGATCCTCTCGCACCACAAACACCTCAATCGGGGCGACTACCTCGTCGACGACCGCGGAGCAAACGGAGCAGATCGATTCGAGGGCGAGTGGATCAAGTTCGGCAGCACCAAGTTTCCCGACTGGAAGACCGTCACCGCACACTTGTCGAAGCTGGCTTGAAACACGAAATCCCCGCTCATGCTTGCATGAGCGGGGATTTCGAGGGAACGAACTAGCGGACGATCTCGCGCCGGACGATCGTCTCGTCGCGGCCGGGGCCGACACCGATG
>NZ_CAURKP010000309.1:0-3766 GCF_963525155.1 uncultured Rhodococcus sp. | reverse complement strand
CAACAGTCGCGCGTCCTCGTCGGTGTAGATGTCGTTGGTGACCACCGCGATCTCGTACTCCGCCGCGAGTTCGCGGCAGATGGTGGCGATGAGGGTGCTTTTGCCGGTGCCGACGGGGCCGGCAACGCCGAGCCTCAAACCTCTTGCAGCAGTGGTGGTGTTGTTCAGGTTGTCAAGCACGGAAAATCCTCCTGGATCGAGCGTGGTGTTCGAGTGACCATTGTTCGACCAACGGCCCTGTTGTTGCGGGTATATCTGCGACGCCCTCGACGGCTACGGCAGCCGCGGCGACGGTTTCGATGGTCGGGGCTGCTCGGAGCAACCATTCGACCGGTTCTGCCGGATCCACCGGCAGTAGCTTCAATGCCGCCGACGCCACCGTTTGGGCGTCGTCGTACAAACAAGATCTGGCTGCCTGTAGGTCGTCCATCCCGGAGACCGCCGTGAAGACGCCCAACGCGAGCGGACGCATCGGATGCCCAGGCAGCGCCATGAGCATCTGCACCGCGGGGTGCTGCGGCCACAATCGCGACGCCAGTCTCGCCAGCCCACGGCCGAGCTGAATCGACGCCTCACGCAGCGGTGCGCTGGGAGTCCGAGCGAGCAGTTCCCTCGAGATGTCCTCGAGTTCGCCTGCACTACCCTCACTTACGGCCCAGCGGCGCGTGACCACCGTTGAAGCGGCCTCGACAAGTCCGACTGTTTCGAGTCGACCGCGAATGAAGTCAGGGACCTGACTCTGCAGGAGTCCGCCCGCCAGTGCCGGTTCCAACCCCGACGAGTGCGCGTGACCGCCGGTAGGCAGACGCCCGTCTGCCAAGAGCATCGATGCTATCTCGGCAGACGCCGTCTCGATCGACATGGTTTCAGAACAGCATGTAGCGCTGAGCCATCGGCACCACGTCAACGGGGTTGGGCGCGATCAGGTCGCCGTTGACCTTGATGGCAAACGTCTCCGGATCGACGTCGATGGACGGCAGCGCCGTGTTGTTCGGCATATCCGCCTTGGTGAGGTGCCTCGTCGGACGAACACCGGTAAGGGTGCGCGTGAGACCGAGACGGTCGGCCAGACCGTCCTCGATGGCCATCGGAGAGACGAACGTCGTGGACAGGTGTGGGGCCGATCCCGGAGTCGCCGCGATGGCCGGGCGAACGAACACCGGCTGCGGGGTCGGGATAGCAGCATTCGGATCACCAAGCGGCGCAGCAACTATCGCCCCGCCCTTGATCACGGCAGAAGGACGGACTCCGAAGAACGCGGGATCCCACAGCACCAGGTCCGCCATCTTCCCGGCCTCGACCGAGCCGATCTCGTGATCGATACCGTGCGCCACCGCGGGGCAGATCGTGTACTTGGCGACGTAACGCCGCGCACGCTCGTTGTCGGCCGGCATGCTGGTGCCCAGCTTGCCGTACTGGGCCTTCATGACGTGAGCCACCTGCCATGTCCGCAGGGTCACCTCACCGATACGGCCCATCGCCTGGGCATCGGACGAGGTGATCGAGATGGCTCCGATGTCGTGCAGAAAGTCTTCTGCTGCAATCGTTGTCGGCCGGATCCGGGACTCGGCAAAGGCAAGATCCTCCGGAACCCGGGGATTGAGCGCATGACACACGATGAGCATGTCGAGGTGCTCGGCAACCGTGTTGACGGTATGCGGCAACGTCGGATTGGTCGATGCCGGAAGAACGTTCGGCTCACCTGCCGTCACGATGATGTCCGGTGCGTGCCCACCGCCGGCGCCTTCCGCATGGAACACGTGGATCCCGCGTCCGGCGATCGCATCCAAAGTGTGCTGTACGTAACCGGTTTCGTTGAGGCTGTCGGCGTGCAGCGCTACCTGGAGGCCGAACTCGTCGGCTGCGCGCAGAGCTGCGTCGATCGCAGCCGGAGTGGAACCCCAGTCCTCGTGGACCTTGAATCCGCCTGCGCCGGCGAGAGCTTCCTGACGCATGGCCTCATGGCTGACGGTGCTGCCCTTGCCGAGAAGAAGGACGTTGAGCGGGATGTGGTCGAGGGCGCGGTGCATCATCGTCAGCGACCAGGCGCCGGGCGTGACAGTGGTTGCCTTGCTTCCTTCGGTGGGGCCCGTTCCGCCGCCCGCCACGGTCGTCGTACCAGTGGCGAGTGCTTCCATCATCTCGACTTCACTGAGGAAGTGCACGTGAGTGTCGATCGCACCCGCGGTGAGGATCTTTCCCTCACCGGCGATCACGTCGGTGCTCGGCCCGATGAGCAACTTGGGGTGCACGCCATCCATGATGTCGGGGTTACCGGACTTGCCGATCGCAACGATGCGTCCGTCGCGAATTCCGACGTCTGCCCGGACGATTCCCCAGTGATCGAGAATCACCGTGTTGGTGATGACGACGTCGAGAGCACCCTGGTCGCGAGTGGTCAGGCCCTGGCCCATCGACTCTCGGATGCTCTTACCGCCGCCGAAGACCATCTCGTCGCCGGTCGCGGTGTAGTCGTGCTCGATCTCGATCCACAGATCGGTGTCGGCCAAACGGATCTGGTCACCTGCGGTCGGGCCGTACAGGGAGGCGTAGCCGCGTCGATCGATCCTGCTCATTCGGCTGTCCTCTCAACTGTCGTCGCGGCGTCGTCCGGTGAATCCGCCTCGACTGGAACATCACTCACACGCACGTTCACCGAGGACGCTCGCAAAGGTTCTTCGACCTCGACGCCGGGCGTGCCGAACGGCATGACGGTCTTGGGCTCGCGCGCATGTGTCGGTAGGTCTTCGTCCGGCACGATCTGCAGGCCCGGAACCCTTTTGAGTCCGCCGAGCGCGATCAGTGTCACCGTTCTGCTGACCCCGGGTTCGAACCGAACCGACGTTCCCGAGGGGATGTCGAGCCGGAAGCCGTCTGCCGCTTCGCGATCGAAGGTCAAGGCCGGGTTGGCCGCGGGAAGGTGGAGATGTGAACCGATCTGAATGGGGCGATCGCCGTCGTTGACGACGACCATCGTGATCTTCTCCGCGTCCGTGCCGAACTCGAGCGGTTCGGTGGACACACGTACCTCGCCGGGAATCATCGAATGGGCTCCGTCACGGTGACCAGCTTGCGACCGTCCGGGAAAGTGGCCTCCACCTGGACGTTTGCAATCATCTCGGGTACCCCTTCCATCACGTCGTCGCGGGTGAGCACTTGCCGACCGGCGTTCATCAGTTCCGCAACCGTCATTCCGTCACGCGCGCGCTCGAGAATCCAGCACGAGATCAGTGCCATCGCTTCGGGGTAGTTCAGCAGTACCCCGCGCTCGCGGCGGTCACGGGCGACCATGCCCGCGACGCTCAGGAGCAGCTTTTCGGTATCTGAAGGGGTGAGGTGCACTGACAAGCCCTTCCGGTTGTGAAACGACATCGATCGACAGCGTGCTGTCGGGCCGAGATTAGCATTGTCCGAAGCGTCGTCAGTATCCACGAGATTCACGTCGTCGGCTACTTCAGCGTCCACTCGGCGCACTTGCGCTGCTCATCGAATTATTCGGGCGCCCAACGACGCTCAGCTCTGCGCACCGGAGTGGGAACTATCACCACAACCAAAAAGTTTCACCCCCGTCTCCTGTTGGAAACGGGGGTGAAACATGATCGTGCAGGGTTGATCCCGGGACCTATCCGAAGCGGCCGGAGATGTAGTCCTCGGTGGCCTTCTGCGTCGGGTTCGAGAAGATCTTCTCGGTGTCGTCGATCTCGACGAGCTGACCGGGCTTGCCGGTTGCCTCGAGGTTGAAGAAAGCCGTCTGGTCACTCACACG
>NZ_CAURKP010000308.1:0-3771 GCF_963525155.1 uncultured Rhodococcus sp. | reverse complement strand
GGAACGATGGTGGCCCAACAGATCTCGACAACCTGATCTTGTTGTGCGGTCATCATCACCGGACGCTGCACCACACCGAATGGCGGGTCGAGATCGGCCCCGACCGAAAAACAGTGTTCTATCCACCGATGTCGATTGATCCGTTCCAGCGGCGCATCGGCGGGAACAGTCCGCCCACCGCGGCGTGAATCGCGACAACTGAAGACGTGAGCACCGGGGCACAACCATGCCCCGGTGCTCGAGCTCGCGTTTGGGAGTCCCCGAGTTTGGGAGTTTTGTGGCAGGGCGTCAGCTCAGTGACTTCTTGAACCCGACATGGGAGGCCACAAATCCGAGTCGCTCGTAGAAGTCGTGAGCTTCCTTGCGAGTTTGATCCGAGGTGAGCTGCGCCAGAAACGCGCCGCGCCGGGCACCTTCTTCGCAGGCCCATCGGATCATCGAACTGCCGATGCCTTTACTTCGGTAGTCCTCGTGGACGCGAACAGCTTCGATCTGCAGTCGCGTCGCACCCATCCGGCTCATACCCGGAATGAAGGTCAATTGCATTGTGCCGACTACCGCGTCGCCGACCAGAACGGTGACGAGAAGTTGAGCCGGATCCTCGTCGATTCGCTTGAACGCGTCCTCGTAGATCGTTCGGGCTTCGGGGTTGGTCGTCTCCCGGGTGCTGCCGATCGGGTCGTCGGCGAGCAAGTCGATCAGTGCCTCCACGTGTCGAATCTCGGCCCGCGTGAGGGTGTACTCCACTCCGCCGGACTGAAATGACGTCGCAATCATCGATGCTCCCCTGAAGAAGAATGAATGTCTGAAATGTCAGACTCTCACGAGTCTCCTCCAGCGCACTCGATCACGTCCAAAAACGCATGAGGGCGTTACCGAGCATGGCGTAGTAGTCGGACACACCGCTCAATTCGAAGATCCAGTAGATCGCGTCGAAGAAGACGACATTGATCTGTGGGACGAACAGGAGCGCAACCAGCAGGAGCAGTCCGTACGGCTTGAACTGGTCGAGTTGGTGCCGTGTGTTGGGTGCGAGGTAGGGCTCCAGTGCGTTGTAACCGTCCAGACCCGGGACTGGGAGCAGGTTCAAAACTGTTGCCATGACCTGCAAGAAGGCCAGGAAACTGAGGCCGGCCCAGAACGTCAGATGCTCGGCCGATGAGCCGTACGTACGTATGACGACGAGGAGGATCACGGCGGCGACGGCATTCGTGAACGGACCGGCGAGCGATATTCGGGCCTGCACCTTGGGCGGGAACATCCCGGTGCGCAGGTACACGGCGCCGCCGGGAAGCCCGATGCCGCCCAATGCGATGAACAGCACCGGCAGACCGATCGAGAGCATCGGATGGCTGTACTTGAGCGGGTTGAGCGTCAGGTAGCCACGAGCCTCGACGTCGGTGTCTCCATGACGCCACGCCAGATAGGCATGCGCGAATTCGTGCAAGCAGAGCGTGACCACCCAGCCGGCAACCACGAGGACAAAAACACCCGCGCGGCCCGCGATGGAACCCCACGTCGAGTTCCAAGCGACGATTCCGGCGATGACAGTGATCGCAACGACGCCGAGGAAGACAGGGCTCGGCCGAACCGCCGACCGTGCTGCTCCGGTTCTCACCTGACCAACAACCAAGTCTTGTCGTGCCGGTAGAAGGTCGAACGCTTCAGATCGCGTGGGTTGGCCACCCCGTCGCGTACCAGTCGCGCTGCCGGCGAGCCCAGTTGAATGGCTCGGCCTTCCAGCCAGCGTCGCCCGCTCCAGCGGCTCTTGCGGTCGACTGATGCCTTGATCCCGGGGAGCTTGGGGCTCGGCACTATCCGGATGCCGGGGACTGTGCCGGAGAACAGCTTGTTGTCGTCGACGTAGGCCTCGCCGATCAGTTCGTCTGCATCCGCCGGACCCGTGACAGTTGCTGCACCTACCAGCGCGATTCCAGCGTCGTCGCGAATGAGCGGGACGGTGTGGACTGTGCCTTTCAAGGCCGTGCGCGCAGCTCGTGCACCGGTCGCGAGTTTGTACGCATCGGTCGCGTCGGACCTGTTCTCGGTGACGTAGGCGAGTTCGACGTTGAGTCGCTCCAATCGCATCAACCGCGTCAATGCCGCGGCAAACGCGCCGTCGTTGCCCACGACGATCAAGCGCGGCTCCGTCACGACCTGCAGTTGGGACAGTGCCTCGTCGAAGTCTTGCTTCTCCGGAAGCTCGGGGACAGTGAACGACGTGAGTTCACCCAGGGGGAGTGGAACCGGCGAATCGCCACATTTGAGCACCACAGGGGTCAAAGCCACTCCTAGCTCGATCAGACTTCTTTTCGGGTAGTGGGACCTCGCCACCCTTCCCCGAAATGGCCGTCCGAATCACTGCCGACGATCTTAGTGCGAGTCTCTGTGTCGACTCGCAATCGTGATGGTCACCGGCCAAATTCTGGACCGTCAGGTCTGGTCTGGTGCTCTGGGCTAGACTGCTCCTTCGGTCACTGCAACAGTTCGGCGCTGCATCATGTGCGCGGAAGCCAGGCAGTACCAATGCGGCGGGACAACTGCTGCACGTCGACCGTAGGAGACAACGTCATGCCGGCAATCGTCCTGATCGGCGCCCAGTGGGGCGACGAAGGTAAGGGCAAAGCTACAGATCTACTGGGCGAGCAGCTTCAGTGGGTCGTGCGATACCAGGGCGGTAACAACGCCGGACACACCGTGGTTCTGCCGAACGGTGACAAGTTCGCACTGCACCTCATCCCGTCCGGAATCCTCACCCCCGCCGTCAACAACGTCATCGGTAACGGTGTCGTCGTCGACCCGGGTGTGTTGTTGACCGAATTGGCAGGCCTGGAAGAGCGCGGCGTGGACACGTCCCGCCTGCTGCTTTCTGCTGATGCGCACCTGATCATGCCGTACCACGTGGCCATCGACAAGGTCACCGAACGCTTCCTGGGAGCGAAGAAGATCGGCACGACCGGCCGCGGTATCGGCCCGTGCTACCAGGACAAGATCGCCCGTGTCGGTGTCCGTGCCGCGGACGTCCTTGACGAGAAGATCCTGACCCAGAAGGTCGAAGCAGCACTCGAATTCAAGAACCAGGTGCTGGTCAAGATCTACAACCGCAAGGCACTCGACCCGCAGCAGGTCGTCGAAGAGGTACTGACGCAGGCCGAGGGTTTCAAGCACCGCATCTCGGACACGCGCCTGGAGCTCAACCTCGCCCTCGAGCGCGGCGAGACCGTTCTGCTCGAAGGTTCGCAGGGCACTCTGCTGGACGTCGACCACGGCACGTACCCGTACGTGACCTCGTCCAACCCCACTTCGGGTGGTGCGGCGGTCGGTTCGGGAATCGGTCCCACCAAGATCACCACAGTGCTCGGCATCCTGAAGGCGTACACGACGCGTGTCGGTTCCGGTCCGTTCCCGACGGAGCTGTTCGACGATCACGGCGCATACCTGGCGAAGCAGGGCGGCGAGGTCGGTGTCACCACCGGACGCGCTCGTCGTACGGGATGGTTCGACGCTGTCATCGCGCGTTACGCGACGCGCGTCAACGGCATCACCGACTACTTCCTCACCAAGCTGGACGTGCTGAGCAGCCTCGACACCGTGCCGATCTGTGTCGCGTACGAGGTGGACGGTGTCCGCCACGACGAAATGCCGATGTCACAGAGCGACATTCACCACGCCAAGCCCATCTACGAAGAGATGCCCGGCTGGTGGGAAGACATCTCGGAGGCTCGCACCTTCGAGGAACTGCCGCAGAATGCGCAGAACTACGTGCTTCGT
>NZ_CAURKP010000307.1:0-3776 GCF_963525155.1 uncultured Rhodococcus sp. | reverse complement strand
GGTCAGGGCGGTTCTCGTCCGGCTCCGGGTCAGGGCGGTCCCCGTCCGGCTCCCGGTCAGGGTGGACCTCGTCCGGCTCCGGGTCAGGGCGGTCCCCGTCCGGCTCCCGGCCAGGGTGGACCCCGTCCGCCTGCAGGTCAGGGCGGACCCCGTCCCAGCCCCGGCTCCATGCCTCCTCGCCCGAACCCGGGTGCAATGCCTGCTCGTTCCGCTCGTCCCGCGCCCGGTGGCGGCGGACGTCCGGGTCGTCCCGGTGGCGCTCCCGGTGGTCGCCCGGGTGGCGGCGGCGGTGGATACCGCGGTGGCGGCGCTCCCGGCGCCGGTGCCGGTGCAGGTGCTCCCGGTGGAGCAGCTCCGGCCGGTGGATTCCGCGGTCGTCCCGGCGGCGGTGGCCGTCCCGGTCAGCGCGGCGCAGCGGCAGGTGCATTCGGTCGTCCCGGCGGAGCAGTTCGCCGTGGACGTAAGTCGAAGCGGGCGAAGCGCGCCGAGTACGAAAGCATGCAGGCTCCCGCAGTCGGCGGCGTCAGGCTGCCACGCGGCAACGGCGAGACCATCCGTCTCGCTCGCGGCGCATCTCTGTCGGACTTCGCGGACAAGATCGACGCGAACCCCGCAGCACTCGTGCAGGCGTTGTTCAACCTCGGTGAGATGGTCACGGCAACTCAGTCGGTCAACGACGAGACGCTGGAGCTGCTCGGCGGCGAAATGAACTACGTCGTGCAGGTCGTCAGCCCGGAGGACGAGGATCGCGAGCTGCTCGACAGCTTCGACCTCACCTACGGCGAGGACGCCGGCGGAGAAGAGGACCTCGAGTCCCGTCCGCCTGTGGTCACCGTCATGGGCCACGTCGACCACGGTAAGACCCGTCTGCTCGACGTGATCCGTAAGGCGAATGTCCGTGAGGGCGAAGCCGGCGGCATCACGCAGCACATCGGTGCCTACCAGGTGCTGACCGAGCTCGAGGGCAACGAGCGTCTCGTGACGTTCATCGACACCCCCGGTCACGAGGCCTTCACGGCCATGCGTGCTCGTGGTGCCAAGGCCACCGACCTCGCGATCCTTGTTGTCGCAGCCGACGACGGCGTCATGCCGCAGACGGTGGAAGCGATCAACCACGCCCAGGCGGCCGACGTGCCGATCGTGGTCGCGGTGAACAAGATCGACAAGGAAGGCGCGAACCCGGACAAGATCCGGCAGCAGCTCACCGAGTACGGACTGGTGGCCGAGGAATACGGCGGAGACACCATGTTCGTCGACATCTCGGCGAAGCAGGGTCTCAACATCGACGCACTGCTCGAAGCAGTGCTGTTGACGGCCGACGCTTCCCTGGATCTGCGCGCCAACCCGGACATGGACGCTCAGGGTGTTGCCATCGAGGCGCACCTCGACCGTGGCCGCGGCCCCGTCGCTACCGTGCTCATTCAGCGCGGAACGCTGCGGGTCGGCGACTCGATCGTTGCCGGCGATGCTTACGGCCGCGTCCGCCGCATGGTGGACGAGCACGGTCAGGACGTCCACGAGGCACTGCCTTCACGTCCGGTCCAGGTCATCGGCTTCACGTCGGTCCCCGGTGCAGGCGACAACCTGCTCGTGGTCGACGAGGACCGTATCGCTCGTCAGATCGCGGACCGTCGCAACGCACGTAAGCGCAACGCGCTTGCAGCGAAGAGTCGTAAGCGCATCAGCCTCGACGATCTCGATGCAGCTCTGAAGGAACATTCACAGCTGAACTTGATCCTCAAGGGTGACAACTCGGGAACCGTGGAGGCCCTCGAAGAGGCTCTCCTCGGAATTCCGATCGACGACGAGGTGCAGTTGCGCGTCATCGACCGCGGTGTCGGTGGCATCACGGAGACCAACGTCAACCTGGCTGCTGCGTCCAACGCGATCATCATCGGCTTCAACGTCCGCGCCGAAGGCAAGGCAACGGAGCTGGCGAACCGCGAGGGCGTCGACATTCGCTACTACTCGGTGATCTACCAGGCCATCGACGAGGTCGAAAAGGCACTCAAGGGTCTGCTCAAGCCGGTGTACGAAGAGGTCGAGCTGGGCAAGGCAGAGATCCGCGCCATGTTCCGTTCGTCCAAGATCGGCAACATTGCCGGTTGCTTGGTCACGTCGGGCAGCATCCGTCGCAACGCCAAGGCACGTCTCATCCGCGACAGCAAGGTCATCGCCGAGACGGTCACCATCTCCTCGCTCAAGCGGGAGAAGGAAGACGCTACCGAGGTTCGCGAAGGCTACGAATGTGGTTTGACCGTCACCTATTCCGATATCAAGATCGGTGACGTTCTCGAGTGCTACGAGCTTCGCGAGAAGCCGCGCGACTGATTATGTCGACACGGGCGTTGGGGCGGACGCACGTGAGTACTAGCTGACATGGACTCTTCCGGACTTGAACATACAAGCCCGGAAGAGTCCATTCGGCTCTGTCTAGGGGGAAAATGTTTGTAGGGGCACTGGAGTTCGACATTCTTTTCGGCGATGTCCACTCACTCAAGGAAAAGCGTTCGATGCTGTCGCCGATCCTGACGGAACTCCGTCGATTCGGTGTGAGTGCAGCGGAGGCGGGGGAGCAGGGACGCCTGCGTCGTGCGCTCGTGGGCGTCGGTGTGGTCAGTTCGTCTGTCGATCACCTGCACGACGTTCTCGATCATTGTGAGCGGGCGGTCGCCGAGCGTCCGGAGATTCAGTTGCTGGCTGTGCGAAGGCGAATCTTCGGCCCGGAAGACTGAGCGTCATCGAGCGGTGTCGATGAGCCACGCTTCCAGACGGCGTACCGAATCGAGTTCGTCGGCAAGGGATTCGGCGTCCTCACAACCAAGTGTGACTGTGTCGACCGCGTCGCGCATTTTTCGCGCAATCTCGGTTTCACTCAGTGCAATGGTGATCCCGACAGAAGCGGTCAGCGCTTTCACCCGGTCCGCGCCTGCGTCCGGGAATCGAAGTAGACCAACGTCCAAAAACCAAGCGGCGGTGTGATCGTCGCTTCTGAAGTCCCGAAGAATCTGGGCGTCGTCGACAATCCCCGCCAGCCCTTCAGCGACTTCGGGTTCGTCACGCTGAATGAAGATGACGTTGTTGCCCGAGGGATCGACGACGGGTGAGCCGACTCAGATCCGGTGAGAAAACGCGTGATTCGCGGGGCGCCCTTGGCGAGGACCTCCCCGTAGGCGGCGCACTACTTCATGCCACTACGAAGCGGACGGTAGACGCGCCCGGATCGATCAAGGTTGATGTGAGCGATTCGCTGGTCAGATTGAGGCCCGCGTTGCCCGCCCCGACCTCAATCGATATCTGGCGGCTCGATTCACCCCGCAGCGAACCGGATCCGTCAGAGATGTGCGTCAAGTCGATTGCTCTCGTTCCACCGGTGCGAGTGTCGCGGTTCGAATAATTGACGTAGGCGGTGATCGAACACGGGCTGTCGAAAAAGGAAGTCCATGAGACTGAAACGACTGCAATGCCTGGACGGTCGTGCGGGGTTTGGACGTAGCCCGTGAGTTGTCCGCTACAAGGAAGGGTGTTGTTCCTTCCCAACGAATATGTCAGTGGAAGCGGTGTGAACTCGCTGTGGTCGGCCGACGCGATTGCCGGCGAGCAAAGTAGTGCAGTCGCAACGAGTCCTCCGGAAATTATCGATGCGGTGATTCTTGATCGCGTCATCGACCGGACGTTACCAACAAAAGGGCGATCGGTCTGTGCTGTGGGTCCGGCAGGCGCGGGTGGATGGTGATTTGGTTGCCGGGTAGCCGATGGACGAGACTGTTGTCGGT
>NZ_CAURKP010000306.1:0-3794 GCF_963525155.1 uncultured Rhodococcus sp. | reverse complement strand
CCCCGATACCGTCCCGGGCCCTGGTTGTTTCGGTTGTACCGTTGGCAAAAGGGGTAGACCACCATTCGCCTCCGATGTGACGGTCCGGATCTTCGATCTGGTATTCCAGAAACCGGCGTTCGTAGTCGAGTGCCTCAGCGCGCCACTGTTCGAGGCCGTCTTCTGTGCGGTAAATCCGCAAGGGTAGGTCTGACCAGCCGTAAATGGGGTTTCACTTTTCAACCAGATTCTGGTTCAGAAGGTCAGCAGGCTCGGTCCACCAGGCGGTGTGTGACGAGTCGAGAAGGGTTTGGGCGATCGGGCGCAATGCCGCGATCACCTCAGGGCGGACGAAGATCAGATCTTCTTCGTCCGGCGGCTCCCAGTAGCGTGCGCAATCTACGGCATACGCAAGACAGTGCAGAATCTCGAGTTCCGACATTTCTGCTGGCACGCGTACCCGACGTTCGCACAGAAGCGACGGCCACGTGGTGAACCGAGGACGAGTGCAACGGAATCCATGTGGGTAAAGCTAGCGGACAAGCTGACGGGGGGACGTTCGAATATACTTTACTTGACATAATGTAGATTATCGGCAAATTGTCGACCTGGCGATATCGGCTCATGATCCGTTTCCTGCGTCGTCGATCCGTAGATGTATCTGTCGACCATTCGCGTGCTTCCGCCCTGAACCGCTGGACGCATTGTGTGAGCTGATCATCTTGGCGTGCCCGTCGTCGGACAACCAATCGTCGATCGCCGTCCGACCCCGGCCGGCCACCGAGCAACCCTGCCGCTCAGGTGTCCAGGCCGCGCGGCAGGCCGCCTGACGCGGGTTGATGTTGATGGATGAGTCTCGCCCACTCCCAGCCACCCCGCCCCAATTCGTCACTGTGACGTATTGGGGACGACAGGCTGGATGCGAGGTCAGTTCCATTGTCATCGCCACGGACTACTATCGCCGCATGTGTTGTATTCGACCGGTCGCTTCTCATGGTCAGTGGCCGCGATGAGCGACACACCCAAGGTCGTGCATCGCTGGCTCGCAGTGCCAGACCAGTTTGACCGATTCACGCGATTCTTGCGCGACAACGGAATTCTGATGCCGACTCGGATAGGCATCGGCGTATTGGTTTTCCTCCTGGGTATCACGATTCTGCTGAAGCGACTGGGCACTCATTCGGTACAGACCATCGGATTTCCGTTGGACGTCGTCGTCGCAGTGCTTGTGATGATCGGCGGAATTGCCCTGCCTGTCATAGCGACCACCCGTGAAAGGTCGTATTTCTTCGTCGTTGCCGGGGACTTCGCTGTTGCGGTGATCGTGCTGGCCGAGGCGAATCCGGATCAGAGATTACTCGGATGTCTCGTCTTCGGGCTCGTCGGCTCGTACATAGCCTTCTTTCACAACCTTCGAACTCAGCTGTGGCACCTGCTGTTTTCCGGGGCGGTCATCGTTGTCGCCAGCATCGGCGTGTTCACCGATGTACCTTCTGGCCTTCCAGACGTCCTGGGGCGCATTGCCTTTGCCATTCCTGTCATCACTGTCATACCGGTGGTCACGCAGATTGCTCTGGCGCTTCTGAGCAACGACGCTCAAAGCTCAGAACTCGATCCGTTGACGGACCTGCTGAATCGGCGCGGACTCGCACGGCGGACTTCCGAACTACTGCAAGCGAAATCCAGCCTCGACCAGTCCTTGCTGGTGGTGGTGATCGACATCGACAATTTCAAACACTTCAACGACACCTACGGTCACGACGTCGGCGACCGAGTCATACTGCGCACGGCCTATCGACTACACGACTGGGCCAGATCGGACGCGGCGATAGCGCGCATCGGCGGTGACGAGTTCGTCGTCGTTCAGATGATGCCGTTGCCGTACGTCGGCGATCTACTGGCCCGGATCGCGCCCATCATGAACTCCCCTACAGGCGAACCAATCTCGACGACCAGCATCGGCATAGCCATCCACAACGGCGCCTGGCCGGACGTACACGCAGCAGAAAGTGGCGTTCACGATCTACATCGCCTCGCCGATTCGGCGATGTACGAAAGCAAGAGAATGGGTGGAAATCACGTCCACTCCATCGTTCTCACCGATCAACAGCTACAACAGCCACAACAGTCAGGCGGTCGTTCAGTCCTCTGAATCGTCGATCAGATGCATCGCGGCTTCCTCTGCCGACGCTGCGCCGCCGTCGATTCCGACGTCTCCGGCAATGAGTTCACTTTCCTCGTCCTCGTATCTGCCCTCGTCTTCGGCAACGAGACGCCCGACGCGACGGTTACCCACTTCGTCACCGTTCGGGAATTCTTCTTCCCGTTCGAATTCGTCGGCATCGGCGGGATCCTTCAAAGGATCTCCGAGCGACGCGTACGGATCGGGTTCTTCTTCGGCCAGGCGCTCGTCGAGGGTCTCCCCCGCTGATTCCTCGCTGCCGGTCAACCCGTGGGCATCAAGTCCCAGTGGGCGTTCCGGTGGTGAGATTCCCTCGTCGAGAATGTCGTCGACGCCTCGATCGATCAGAGTGTCTTCAGGTTGAAGCTGGTCGTCGGGATCGAGACTGTAATCGCCATTGCCGGCCGCGCCGGTGTCATCCGTGTCGCTCATACGATCAACGATGCCACGGGCACACCGAGTTGGCCATGTGCCGCGCCTGCTCGATACGTCACTCCGGAGACATTCAGCACGAACGCGGGGCCGGCACTCCGTCGAATCGGTCCTGTAGGTACTCGAATGCGGTGGGCAGACCGAGGACCGCAGTGGTGAGGTGGTCCGGGCTGGGGAACAGTTGGGATTGAATCGTGGCTCCGGCGGCGCAGTACCGCGAAATCGTGTTGACCACCGAATCGATGGGGATCAGAACGTCGTCGGGCGTGTGCCATTCGAACACCGGGGCAGTCGGCACACCCGGATAGAGTTCGACGCTGTTGTCGTCCATCACCTTTCGCACTTCAGGGCTGGACAGCAAGGATGTCGACGTCGACACCTGAGAGGCACTGCGCCCGGCACCGACCCTGAGGATGTCGTTGGTGCACGCGTTGGTGAGTTCGGCCCGCATCGACCGTCCGAGGTCGTTGAGTTGGTTGCTCAGCGGCAGTAGGTCGGGATACTCGCGTTCGAGGCCCATTGCTGCGGCGAAGGCGAGGCCGAATGCCGGGTGCGGATCCTGGCCGAGGCCGTTTGCCATCTTGGACAGATTCATCGGGACGCCGCCCTCGGCTACACCGACAAGGTTGACCTCGGGTGCGTAGCTCGGGGCCAGTGCGGCCGCCCACGCGGTGGCCATGCCGCCGCCGGAGTAGCCGGCAATACCTACAGGGCTGGCGCCACTACGCAATTCGGGGACTTTCTGAACGGCGCGGATACCGTCGAGCGTGATCTGTCCGCCCAGGCGCGCGGCGCCGTACGCACTGTTGGGTCCGAGATGGTCGGGAAGGGCAATGGTCCATCCACGTTGCAGCGCGACGTTGAGGATGGGCGCTTCACGGATGACGATGTTGGGATCCGATGCGTAAAGCGCGCGAGATGGCGCACATCCCGTACCGAGTGCATTGACGATGTGCTGATACGAGAGCAACGGGCCGTCTTGTGCTTGATTCGGCGGGACCAGGATCGTGCTGACCGCGGCAATAGGCTTGTTCTCGGAGTTCGTGGACCTGTAACTGACCTGCCAGATCGCGACGCCGGGAAAGGTCATCAGGTCAGGGGCCCGGCGCACGGAGATCGGCGTGCCGGCGGTCCCCTCGGCCGCTGCTTGCGAATAGAACGGGTCCGGGTCCGGTGCCGGATATGCGGGATCGGCCTGTGC
>NZ_CAURKP010000305.1:0-3885 GCF_963525155.1 uncultured Rhodococcus sp. | reverse complement strand
CGGTAGCTCGCTGGGCTCATAACCCAGAGGTCGCAGGTTCAAATCCTGTCCCCGCTACTAGAAAAGGACCGCCGCACTGGATTCCAGTGCGGCGGTCCTTTTTGTGCGCAGCCGTCGTAGGGTGGCGACGTGCGACTCTCGAAGATTCTTTTGGCGATGGCGGTGACTACTTCGCTGGTGACCACCGCTCTGGCGTTCTCGGCAGGAAGCGCTGCCGCCGGTGGGCGGATCACCGATGCGAAGCGCGTGGTCTTCATCGTTCCGGGGCAGCAGCTCTACAACTCGGGAGAAATGCACCAGGCGACCTACCGCGCCCTCGACGAGGCACTGAGCGCTGCGGGCTACGAGACACACTTCGTCGACGCACCCGGCAAGATGATTGCGGCCGACGCCGAGCTGATTGCCGATTCGATTCGCTCCTACGCTGCCGGCGCTGACTCCGTCGGGGTGATCGCGCACAGTGCGGGTGGACTGAGCTCCCGGTACTACGCGAAGTTCCTCGGTGGCTCCGAAGTAGTGGATTCATTCGTCGCTATCGGTGGGCCGCAGTACGGTAGCCCCGGTGGCTGCGTACAAGGCCCTGCCGACGGTTACGACACCTGCATGTTCTCCGAAGTTCTCACCAAGCTCAATGCCGGTGAGGACACTCCTGGATCTGCCTACTATTCGGTGGTGCAGAGTTCGGGCGAGTGGGCGGACGGTCGGTTGGACGGGGGCCAGTGCCGGGTGTACGTCGATGGCGTTCCCGGGGCCGGAACCGGAGGAGACCATCTCACCGAGCTCGAGCATCCAGAGGTCATCTCGGGAGCGATCAGCGCTTTGGGGCGCGACTGTGTCGGTACGTTCGTGGACGAGAACGACGGCGACATCACCTGGCCTGACACGCTGTTTCCGTCATTTCGGTAAAGCTTCAGGTCCGGGTTGTTCGGACGAGTAGCCCGGCTACGTGTGCGCTCGCGGCAGTTCTCGCCCCCAAGGCGTCACCCGATTCGATGGCCGCGACTATACGTGCGTGCTCAGTGACGGCGATCCGCCGATTGAGCTCGAGGCTCCACATGTCCGAACGGTAGAGATGTGACTGTCCATCCAGACGATGCAGGGCTTCGCTGAGCGGGTGATTGCATGCAGTCTCACGAATCAAGGTGTGGAACTCGAGGTCGAGCTTCGAATCCCGACGCTGATCCGGCGAGCTCTCGAGAAGTTCGCGTTGCACCTGCACCATCTTGTTCAGCTGTGACACGGTTTCGTGCGTGGCATTGGCCGTCGCGTTGAACGCCGCGAGACCGTCGAGTACCTCACGCACCTCGAAGACCGCGCGCAGAGACTCCGCGTCCAGCGAATCGACTTTTGCACCCGCGTTCCGTGTGTGGACGGCGATGCCCTCGTAGATCAACTGCTGCACGGCCTCGCGGACCGGCGTTCGACTGACATTGAGCTTGCTCGCCAGCGCGGGAACACTCAGTGGTGTCCCCGGCGCCAGCTCGCCCGAAAAGATCAGTTCGCGAAGCGTCTCGTGCACGGACTCGGTGAGCAATGCTCGTTCGGTGGTGGTCATCTTGTCCTCACTTCGATCCTGCACGATGTCGACGGTACCCGGGAGCGTTATCCACCGGCGCGCACCCGGTCAGCGCTGCGACTGTCGACGTCGGGCGCCGTCGCGCCTTTCAGTCCGGCCACTTTGGCCGCGATGTTCTCAGCGATCGTGATCGGCGGGTATCCCACTTCGCCCGGTGTGAGAGTCCCTGGCAGTGCTTCGATGACGGCGTCGTAGTTCCCGTCGAAAAAGAATGCGGCAGAGCGACGTCGGATGATCTGACCATCGACGATAGGTGGGTCGACTCGGTGCACTGTCGAGCGCCATCGGTCGTTCGTCCAGCGTGCCATCGCGTCGCCGAGGTTGATCAAGAGTGCGCCGTCGGCAGGTTGGACGTCGTGCCATACGCCATCGGCACTCAGAACTTGAAGGCCCGGAACTTGATCTGCCCACAGGATGGTCAAGATTCCGAAGTCGGTGTGAGCGCCCATTCCCGTCATGTCGCCGGAGACGCGGATCTCGCCCTCGGGCAGTGCGTAGTTGTTCATCTTCATCGCGTCGATCGAATGGTCGAGCATCGAATCGAAGTACCCGGGCTGCAATCCGAGAGCGTCGGTAAAGGCGCACATCAGGATTCGTGCCAAGCCTTGGGCATGACGGAAATACTCTTCGATTGCTGGTCGGAATCCGGGCGCGGCCACGGGCCAGGTGTTGGCGGCGTAGCTGGACTCGGGTAGGTCGACGCCCGGATAGTCGCTCACCTCTGTGCCCACGACTATTGCTTCGTAGAAATCGTTCATCTGGTTCGCAGCGGCGACGCCCAAGCTCATGCTGAGTGATTCCGATTTCGGTGGCGAGTAGCCGCGGTTCTCGGACGAGGGACGGCGATAGTTGTTCTTCACCGTCAGTGGGAGAGCGAAGAACTCGTCGAGAGCGTCGGCCAGACCGGCGGTCGCCGATCGTGGAATGCTGTGTCCGACAATCTGTATGAATCCGACCTCCCGGCACGCGCGATCGAGTTGAGCGGCCACTTCCGCACAGGCAGTGCTGTTGGTGGCGTTTGCAGCCGATGCCTCGCAGCGGAGGTACGGGCTGATATCGATCGTAGGGATTTCGAAGACAGGAGGTTCGTGGGTCATTTAAAGTCCTTGCGGCCGGACGTGTGCCACTTACCGACGAGCACACGTGAGAGGAATCCAAAGGCAGAGAAGACGAGGACACCGAACACCGACGCGATCACGATCGCGGCGATCAGATCCTCGGACTGAAGGCGGCTTCGGTAGACGTCGAGCAGCGTTCCGATCCCGGGTTGTCCTTTGGCGAAGAACATGTCGCCGATGATGGCACCGACGACAACAAGGCCGGAGGCGGTGCGGATGCCGGTGAGAATAGCCGGCATTGCCGCTCGCAGTTCGAGTTTCACAAGTCGATCCCAACGCGAGGCGCGGCCGAGGGTGAAGAGTTCGTGCAGTCCGCGATCGACCGATTGCAATCCGAAGTGTGTGTTGGTGATGATCGGGAAGGCTGCGATGAGAACGCACACCAGGGTGCGCGCGGTCATGCCGTAGCCGAACCAGAGCCCGATGAGGGGGACGATGGCGAGGATGGGAATGACCTGCAGCACAACGGCATAGGGATAGACGATCCGCTCGATCCACTTGGCCTGGCTCATCAGCACGCCGGTTCCGACGCCGACTGCCACCGCGACCACGAAGCCGACCAGTGCTACCTGTGCCGTCACTGCGAGGGCTTCGAGCATGGGCGAGAGGTGCTTCCAGTCGAGTAGCGACTTTGTCAGTACTTGACTCGGCGGCGGAAGGAGAAATCGACGTTCCGGGGAGAGAACGAGGTAGCTGACGATCGACCACGCTGCGACCGCGCCGGAAAGTGAGAGCAGCGGATAGAGCAGGAAGGTGCCGAGCGCTCTCATTCGAGAGGGCCGTCCGGGCTGTGACTGTGCTCGCGCAGCGGTCGCAGAATCAGTGCGAACGGCGGAATTGCGTGCGGTGGTGCCCTGTTGCACTGCAAGGACTTCGGTCATCGTGAGCTCCCATGGAGACTGGCCGAGATCTCGGCGACGTGTTCGGTGTATCGGGCGTCGTAGCGCAGTTCCGGGCTACGCGGGTACGGGAAATCGATGTCCACGACCGAATGGATTCGTCCGGGCCGGGCGGTCATGACGACCACCTTGTTTGCGAGGTACACGGCCTCGGATACCGAGTGCGTGATGAACATCGAGGTGAACCCCTTGTCGGTGTAGAGCCTTTGCAGCTCTACCTGCATCTCCAGTCGTGTCATCTCGTCGAGAGCACCGAAAGGTTCGTCGAGCAGCATCACAGCAGGTGCGAGGG
>NZ_CAURKP010000304.1:0-3886 GCF_963525155.1 uncultured Rhodococcus sp. | reverse complement strand
CGCGCCGATCACACGGCACCGACCGTCGACGACTGCGAACGGGTCCGCCTCGGCACCCATCACGCAACTACCGGACATATGCAGCGACGTTCCCAGGCGGGATTCGACCCACTCATCGGTGTACTCCACGACGGGGCGATCGATCAACCCCGTCTCGGCGATCGACTCGAGAAGATTCTCGGCGATCCGCATCCCTTCCCGAATGGCAGCTCGATCGTGCGCCGACGCGACGTAGTTGTACCGAATACGCGGCGCCCCAGCGGGATCCCCCGATGCCAGTTCGATGCTTCCCCGGCTGCGCGGCGCCATCAGGACCACTCCGACGCCGTGGTCCATGCGAGGCGCACCGGGAACCAGGTCTGTGAAAGATGCGGTGTACGGACGGATTTCGATCTCAGCGAGGTTGAGGGCTGTCTCCAGCACCGGAGTCTGCGATCGAATCGTGCGGGGCTTGGAAAAATGGTACGGCAGCAGCACTTCCGGGTGGTCGACGAAGTTCTGTCCGACGCCCGGTCGATCGAGAACGACGGAAACTCCTTGCTCTACAAGTTGTTCCGCTGGACCAACACCGGAATTCAGGAGAATGTGCGGTGTCGCCACCGCGCCCGAACACACGACCACATGGTCGGCACGAATGCGTCGGACATTGCCGTCGTCGAGAACGTCGACGCCGATCGCACGGGTACCCGAGAACGCGATGCGAATGACGTTCACTCCGGATTCCACCCGCAGATTCGGCCGGTGCAACGCCGGCATCAGATACCCGATCGCCGTACTGATCCGACGATGATCCGACACGTTCAGTGGCACTCGGCCCACCCCGAACGAGTCCGGCGCATTCTTGTCGACGTCGTCGGGAAAGCCTGCTCCGAGCGCTGCCGCATGAAACTCGCCGCTCAGTGGATGCAGTTGGTCCCACGCTCGACGCTCGACCGGGATCGGTCCGGCGGTCCCGTGGAACTCGCTCTCGAAATCACGATCCGTTTCGGACTTCTTGAAGTACGGCAAGACGTCGTCGTATCGCCATGAACTCGGCCAATTCTCGAAATCAGCACGGGTCGCGCGGGTGAAGTACGCACCGTTGACGGCTCCGGATCCACCGAGTGTCCGCCCCCGCGCAATTGTGGACGCCCGACGCGGCGTCAGTTCGACCGGATAGGTCCACGTGTATTCGCTCGCAGGTCCGACCGGCAGTCGGTACGGATCACCCAGGACGTCCGGGAGTTCGAGCGCCGATCGATATCCGCTTCCCGATTCGAGGAGCATCACCGTGGCGGATGGATCTTCACTGAGCCTGGCTGCGACCACGCAACCACACGTGCCACCACCGACAACCAGGAAATCTGCGTAGTCGGCTTCTGTCACTTGGTGATTCGAGGTTTCAGCGCCGCCCAGTCGCGGGCGTCGAATGCGCCACGCCAGAGTCCGGCTCCATACGCGATGTCGTCGGCTCGTTTGAAGAAGACGTACCGAACCGGTCCCAGCCCGCCTGGCTCACGGTGGCGATACCAGTCCACCAAACCTTCGGTGACTGCTGCAGCGACGGCCAGCCGCCGAATTCGACGGGAGGCGATCACCGCCAGGAGCGTCACGGGCCAGTAGTGACGACACATTGCCGAGGCGAGTTGCCAGAATCCGCCGACAACTCCCTGCGCGGTGAGGATCGCCGCGATCCGGGTGGGTTGACTCAGGCCGGTGAACATCTTTCGCAGCCGGTAAACGGTAAACAGCAAAGCGCCGAGTGCGCCGGCAAGACCGGAACGGGTCAGTGTTGCAGCGGCGATACACGCGAAGAGCGTCGAGAACGACATCGCCATCGGCGGAACCGAACCCTCGTGTCTTGCAGCCAACGGCGCCGCACCCGTGCCGTAGAACGCTCTCCTGGCGAACCACTTGTCGAACTGAACTCGATGATCGTGGGCGACATGCGCAACCGGTTCGTACCTCAGTCGCCAACCCGCAGCCTGCAGTCGCCAGCAGAAATCGACGTCCTCGGCTACTTCGAGACTCTCGTCGAAACCGTTGCATTCGAGTGCCACGTCGCGCCGGACGATCACGGCGGCGCTGGGGACATAGGCGACCGGACTGCCCGACTTCACCGCAGCTTCCTTACGTCCGAGGTCGAGAGACGATCGCATGTTCTCGTACCGCGCCAGCGCCGTCCCGTACGGATCGAGGGCGACGATGCGGGGTGCAACAAGGGCAACCCCCGGATCGCTGAAGTGGCCCAACATCAACTCGAGCCAACCGGCACGCGGTATGACGTCGGAGTCCAGAAAAGCTACGAAACGTGTTTGGGACGAACGCAATCCCGAGTTTCTCGCTGCCGAGGGACCGCGGGCACTCTCGTGCCGGACCACTGTGATGGTGCCGGTGCCCGGGCAGGCGCGACGGGGCTCCACCGGCACTTCCGAACCGTCGTCGACAACGATGACGGTCAGATCCTTGAGGACGGGCAATAAGCGTTCGACGCCGGCCTGGTTGTCCTTGACCGGAATCACGACCGTGACATCGGCAGCGGACGGCGTCGACATCGGACGAGGATTCGCGACACCTGAATCGAGAAGGTGTCGCGCAACCGCAGCGCTCTGCTGATCGACCACCTCGAGGAAGCCGTCACCGATCATCGCCGCAGCCGTCGGCGCCAGCTTGAGCATCCGCGTCGGAGATCCGCCGATGAGTACCCGGCCACCCGAGTACGTGCGCACCTTGGGGTCCAACCGAATGCCGAAGCCGTCGGGGAGTCTTGCTGGTCGCATCAGATGATCGTAAGGGACGTAGCCCGTCGTGCTGCAACTCGTCGCAGCCTCGAAAGCCGTCGCAGGTGGACCGTCCGCCCCCACTCGGTCGTGGTCGTCACCGAAGCCTCCCATCTGGACCAGGCTCCCACCGGGCCAGTCCATCCGTCACGCGTCCTACCAACTCACCGAAGATGTATGCGCCGTCTTCGGCGGTAGCCCCGACTGGATTGCCGAGAACGCCGTTTTGCGACACAGCGACCATACCGCCCGAACGCATTCCTGGCATCAGGTCCGCGATAGGAGACAAATTTCCTGTCTCAGCAAGGCTCATGTGCACCAAATCGGGCGAAAGGTGCAGCAATAGGCTCGTTTCAGTGTGTCCGGCATGGGCGTCGGCACCCGGAACAGCGCACGGCACCCAAGCAGCATCACGCCCCTCATACCGCAGAAGTGCCACCGCTTTGGCCAATGCGGGACCATTTCCGCCGTGGCCGTTGACGAATAGCACCCGCTTCGTCCATCTGAACGCCGACCTTCCGTATTCGACGACGACGGTTTCCATAGCCTCGGCACCGATCGAAATCGTGCCGGCAAACCCTTCGTGTTCGCCGCTCGCCCCGTATTCGATGGCCGGGGCCATGACGACGTCGGGCAGAGCCTGTGCGACTGCTCTCGCGATCCGAGTGTCGGTATCGAGAGGCAGGTGCGGTCCGTGTTGTTCGAAAGAACCGACCGGGACCACGACGGTGAGCGCAGTGCCCTCGAGCGCAGGACTCGGGATGGCAGCAAGGTCACGCGGAGAACTCATCCCCCGATCGTATTGGTGCGGGCCCCTCCCACCGCAACACTGCATGCGGATACACCGGGGGATTGTTGTGCCCCGGCGTATTCGTCAGTTGTCGCGGTTCACGCCGCTGTCGGTGGGCTGTTCCCGCCGATCGGCTGCTGATACGGATCAACGGACATCGGTGGGTAGAACACCGATTTGCGATCCGGCCCGATCTCCACCCGCCACTCCGTGTGATGCAGCGTCCGGTGATGATGACCGCACAACAAGATCAGATTGTCGAGATCCGTTGGGCCACCATCGTTCCAGTGAACAATATGATGAGCATCGCACCACCCCGACGGTGTCCCGCACCCCG
>NZ_CAURKP010000303.1:0-4006 GCF_963525155.1 uncultured Rhodococcus sp. | reverse complement strand
CCGCCGGCCCAACAACCACAGGCGCCCCCGGGGGCGGGGGCGGGGTCAGCCCCACACACCCCCCCCCCTCCGTCATTCGATCGACTGCCGTGTGGTCAGTTTCCGATCTTCGCCACCTCGGTGATGTTCGCGAGGCGAACCTGTCCCTTGGAAACGAGTCGGTCGTTCTCGTCGGTGATGCGAACTTCCCAGAGTTGCTGGGTGCGTCCGCGATGAATCGGGGTGGCTTCAGCGGTGAGAGTGCCCTCCCGCGTTGCGCGCAGGAAGTCGGTGTTGTTGTTGACTCCGACCACGTGTCCTCGCTCGCCCAGCCACACGGTGCCACCGACGCTGGCGAGTGACTCCACGACCGAGCAGTACACGCCGCCGTGCTGAATCCCGGCGGGCTGGTGCAACGTGGGCTTGACGGTCCATTGCGCCCGCACGCGATCTGGGCTCAGTTCGGTGTATTCCAGGCCGATGGTGGCGTCGAAGCCCGTTCCGAGCCGTTTCATCATCTCTGCGGTCTCAGCAGTGTCGACCATGCCATCTCCATCTGTGATTCTCTGGCGCCGGTGTGGCTGCCACTCCCTACCTGATTACACGAGAGGTAACTCGAGCTTGGAATCAGGTCTGGAAAAAGAACCGGCGGGTTTCACATCATTCGATGTGAAACCCGCCGTGGGAAGGACCGGGAGTCTCTGCAGCCCTCAGGACTCCGGCGCGGTCCGGCAGTTTCGTCACTCTCGCGGGGTGTAGCTCTCCGCGTGGTGCTCCACAATCATAGGCAAGGCTGACCTAATTTAGCAAGCCCTTCGTCGAACTGGTTCCAACGAGGACGCAGCGAGACCTTGCGGCGTGCACGCACGGGCAGCCCTGCGGCGACAAAGGCGTCCAGCAGCCCCTGCCCACGGCGCTGAGCGGCTGATTCGCCCCCGCCGGCCAAGATGGGGACATATGCCGCTGCGCCCAGGATCGACTCCCCTACCAAGCCCCAGAATCTGAACTGGTCGACGGGCGCACACCTGGAGACGGCGTCGTAGATCGCCCGTAGCGAGGTCAGGCAACGGTGCGCGGTCCAGACGAGGAGCGCTTCTTCGCATGGCATGTCGACGACGCCGTCACTGCCGGACTCCCGTCCGTTCGGCGCAACGCGCAGAGTTTCGTCGATCACCCCGGCCCAGTCGATACCGCCGTCGCTGTCCATGTGGATGAACAGGTTCTCGAGGCCTGGATCCCAAGCGGCACCTTCGGAGACGATCGATGCGGCAACCCTGCCGACCACAGCGTGAATCAGTGATGTTGCGACCTGTATCGCCGCAGCTTCGGCACTGTCGAGATCCTGGAGCGAGCGGGCGAACATCTGATGCACCCGATCCCCGCACAAGCCTTCACTCAACTGCCACCAACGCCGTTTGCCTTCACCTGACATGGCGGCAACCGCGTAGACGCGCGGGTAGTCAGGGTTGAGTGCTCGTAGGCGAACGCTGGTGCGGCTCAATGCGTTCGACCGGAGTTCGAATTCACGAACATCCGCATGCTGGGTGGTCAAGGTGATTGTCACCGTGCACTCCAATCGGCCGAAGTTGTCTTGTGGTTCTTAATGTAGGTTAGCCTCACCATAATTCAAGAGTAAAGAACTGTGACACTGGGCACCGCATATTCACAGGAACTTGCCCCGCAGGGAGCGCACCCACATAGGGTTCCGTAACCTAAGATGCGAATTCCCTGCGCACAAAGACCAGGAGCTCGAACCGCCAGTGACGATGATCAAACCGCTCGGGAACGGACATCCCCGAGGACCCAGCGAGACGTACGGACGGCGCATAGTGCCGCGCGGCCCGGCTCCTGTCCGAATGCGTGTTCTAGCTGGGATTTTCGACGCGGGGGTGTTCCTGCTTCCGTTGCTCGTCGGCTGGTACGTCGTTCAGTCGCTCCGAGACGAGAACGGTGGCGGCGAAGCCGACCGCGCAGTATTCGGTGGGACGGCAATAGCCATTGCCGTTGGTCTCCTCGTGTGGAACCTGGGATTCCGCGAAGGTGCCACAGGCCGGACCTCGGGAAAGGGATGGGTAGGTCTGGTCACGCGTGACGCGAAGACAAAGCAGCCCATCGGTGTTCGCCGAGCTCTGCGCAGGCCGTTCGATCGAACCGGTATCGAGGTGGTCCGTGAAAGCACGGCGCGCGAAGAAGGGTTCGAGGAACTCGCGCGCGACAACAGCGTCGGGGCAACTCGTCGACGCCGGCTGATCGGTCTCGCGGTGCTCACGGTTCTTCTCGCGCTCGTCATGCTCGCGAGCATCGCGGTGGGCGCACGTCCGCTGACGTTTGCCGAGATCTTCCACGCCATCTTCAGTTCGGACGGCACCCAGACGGACATCATCGTGCGAACGTTGCGCGCTCCGCGGACCATCCTGGGTCTTGTCGTCGGCATCGCACTCGGTATCGCCGGCGCCCTGATTCAGGGACACACGCGTAACCCGTTGGCAGATGCCGGACTACTCGGCCTCAACGCCGGCGCGGCTTTCTTCGTAGTCATGGCGATCTATCTCTTCGGCTTCACCGCACCGAGTCAGTACCTCTGGTTCGCGTTTGCAGGATCGTTCGTCGCCAGCATCGTCGTCTTCGGCTTGTCCTCCATCGGAAACGGCGGCGCGAGTCCTCTGAGTCTGGCTCTGGCGGGCGCAGCCGTCGCGTTCTTCCTGCAAGCCATGACCAATGCCGTGATCATCCTCGACCAGACCAGTCTGGACGCCTACCGTTTCTGGGTAGTCGGGTCGGTGTCCGGTCGCGGGTTCGACGTCCTCTGGCAGGTCCTCCCCTTCCTGATACTCGGTTTGGTCATCGCCTTGGCAAGTACGCCGGGGCTCAACGTCCTCAGCTTGGGTGAAGACGTCGCAAAAGCCTTGGGAACGAACATCGCGTTCAGTCGCACACTCGGCATCATCGCGATCACCCTGCTGACCGGCGCCGCCACCGCGGCGTGTGGTCCGATCGCGTTCATCGGTTTGGTGGTCCCTCACGTGGCCCGGGCCATCACCGGACCCGACTACCGCTGGCTGGTCCCGTACGCGGGCTTGCTCGGTGCGGTCATGCTGATCACCGCGGACATCATCGGTCGCGTAGTCGTGCGCCCCGGCGAGTTGCAGGTCGGAATCATCCTGGCCCTCTTCGGCGCCCCGTTCTTCATCGCTCTCGTACGCCGCAGGAAGTTGGCAAGTCTGTGACGCTCAAGCAAGAACTCCGGGTACTCCCCCGGACCGTCCCCTCACGTAAGTCGATTCGTATCGGTGGATTCTCGCTGGTCTACCGTCCACTCGCGGTGTCGGTGTGCATTGCCCTCGCGGTCGCACTCTTCCTTCTGCTCTGCATCAACATCGGACGCGGCGACTATCCGATCTCGATCCCCGATGTCATTTCCGTCCTGCTCGGTAATGGAAGCAAGACACAGAACCTGATCGTCTTCGACCTCCGACTTCCTCGATCGCTCACCGCACTCTTCATCGGTATGGCACTCGGCATTGCCGGTGCGGTCACCCAGACGATCGCTCGCAACGCCCTCGCCAGCCCCGACATCCTCGGAATCACGGCCGGATCGAGTGCTGCCGCGGTTGCTCTCATCGTGCTCGGTGGTGGCGGGTCGTTCGTGGGACTGCTTGCCACACTGGGGATTCCGTTGGCTGCACTCTGCGGCGGCCTACTGACAGCAGTGGTGATCTACGCCCTGGCGTGGCGCAAGGGCGTCGAGGGGTTCCGCCTCATCCTGATCGGTATCGGCATCAACGCCATGCTGGTGGCAGCGACGGGATGGCTCCTCATCTCGGCGGACATCAACGACGCTTCTCGCGCACAGGTGTGGCTCAACGGTTCACTCAACGGTGCCACCTGGAATCAGATGTGGCCGGTCGCCATCGCCGTCGCAGTAGTCGGCGGCTACGCGGTGATCGCATCGTTCACCATGGGAGCACTGCGGTTGGGCGACGACAACGCAACCTCACTCGGTGTTCGCTTGCAATCCTCCCAGGCC
>NZ_CAURKP010000302.1:0-4080 GCF_963525155.1 uncultured Rhodococcus sp. | reverse complement strand
ACGATAGTTCGCCGCGATTGGTGAACATGTACGGGATCACCGAGACCACTGTGCATGTGTCGTTCTCGGCACTCGATTCGGTGATGGTTCGTGAGGCGAGTGGTTCGGTGATCGGCCGTGGCCTTGGTGGATTGTCGGTGTTCGTACTCGACGATCGACTTAGTCCTGTGCCGGTGGGTGTTCGAGGCGAAATGTATGTCGCTGGTGGTCAGCTTTCGCGTGGGTATGTGGGCCAGCCCGGGTTGACTGCTGGTCGTTTTGTTGCGAACCCGTTCGGCCGCAGCGGTTCCGGTGATCAGATGTACCGGACAGGTGATATTGCGCGGTGGAGTGTCGACGGGGTGCTCGAGTACGCGGGCCGAAGTGATTCGCAGATTCAGTTGCGTGGGTTCCGGATTGAACTCGGCGAGGTCGAGGCTGCGTTGTTGCGTGTGCCTGGGGTGGCTGGCGCTGTGGCGGTTGTGCGCTCGGATGTTGCGCTCGGTGATCGTCTTGTGGGGTATGTGGTCCCCGAGGCTGGCATGGATCTTGCTGATTCCGTTGTGTCGACGAGGGTGAGCGAGTTCCTGACCGGGTACATGGTTCCGGATGCTGTGGTGGTGCTCGAGGAGCTTCCGCTGACGGTGAACGGTAAGTTGGATCGGAAGGCGTTGCCGGAGCCAGTATTCGAGGTGCGGGAGTATCGAACACCCGCAACTGATACGGAGTTGGCGGTAGCGGGCGTCTTTGCCGACGTTCTGGGGGTCGAGCGTGTCGGGTTGGATGATGATTTCTTTGCTTTGGGTGGTAATTCGCTCGTAGCCACACGATTGGTCGCCAGGCTCGGGCGAGCGCTCGATACGACGATCCCCGTGAGGGTCCTGTTCGAAAATTCGAATGTAGAGTCGCTGGCGGCGGCGATCTCGTCACACGTCAGTTCCGGGAACATTCCGGCACTAGTCGCAGGACCTCGCCCCACGACGATTCCGTTGTCACTTGCTCAGCAGCGCATGTGGTTCCTGAGCCGCTTCGACCCCGAATCGGCCGTCAACAATATTCCGATTGCGCTGCGTTTGAGTGGCCAGTTGAATCTGTCGGCACTGCAGTTGGCCGTATCGGATGTGGTGGATCGGCACGAATCGCTACGGACGATCTACCCCGAGGCGGGTGGGCAAGGTCAGCAGGTGATTCTGCCTGCCTCAGAGGTATCTTTTGATCTCACCCCAGTCACTCTGGGCGGAACTCGGATCGAAGAGGCACTGCTGACGCTCGCTCTGGCAGGGTTCGATGTGACAATGTCGGTACCGTTCCGTGTGCAGTTGTTCGAGGTGGGGGCGGACGCATTTGTTCTCGCCTTCGTTATGCATCACATCGCAGCGGACGGGTTCTCGATGCGTCCGTTGACTCGGGATGTCATGGTTGCTTACGCCGCTCGGGTTTCGAATGGCGTTCCGAATTGGACTCCGCTCGAGGTGCAGTACGCCGATTATGCACTCTGGCAGCGGGAGGTCCTCGGCGACGAGGACGACCCGAATTCGTTGATCTCGGCTCAGCTGGACCACTGGCGCTCCGTCCTCCGCGACTCTCCGGAAGTGCTTGCGTTACCAGCTGACCGATCCCGCCCGGTCGTCGCCTCGAATCGTGGCGCTACGTACCGCTTCTCCGTCAGTGAAGAGCTTCGGTCGAGCTTGGACTCACTTGCACGCGAGCGGAACGCGTCGCTGTTCATGGTGATGCATTCGGCCCTCGCCGTGCTTCTCGCAAGGTTGTCCGGTACCAGTGACATCGTGATCGGTACCCCGGTTGCAGGGCGAGGCGAAAAGGCGCTCGACGATGTGATCGGTATGTTCGTGAATACACTGGTCCTGCGGACTCCTGTTGACCTCGCCAGTTCGTTCAGTGCGCTCGTCTCGGCAACGCGGAGGACAGACCTTCAGGCGCTCGGCAACGGCGATGTTCCGTTCGAGCGGTTGGTCGAGGTGCTCGATCCCACCCGATCGCAGGCACATCACCCGCTGTTCCAGGTCGCGCTGTTCTTCCAGAACATGTCGCAGGATGCGTTGGAGCTTTCAGGTTTGGAGGTGTCGGGTCTCGAGTTCGACGCGGGTATCGCGAAATTCGACCTTCAACTGACCCTCGCTCCTCGCATCGAAGATACGCACGAATCTGGCATGTTCGCCGAGTTCGCATACGCCACAGACCTATTCGACGAGTCGACCATTCGTGGATTTGCCGATCGGTTCACCAGGATCCTCGAGCAGGTGGTCGTGGATCCGTCGATCACCGTGGGTGACATCGAACTGTTGGAGGAGGCCGAGCGCGAGTCGCTGTTGATTGCGCGCAACTCCACCGCGCATGACGTTGAGAACAGCGAGACGTTGGCTTCGCTGTTCGACACCCGCGTTGCGTTGGCACCCGATGCTGTTGCCGTGGTGTTCGACGGCCAGTCGCTGACCTATGGCGAGTTGTCGGAACGTGTGAACAAGTTGGCACGCAAGCTGATCGACAACGGGGTCGGGCCCGAATCGTTGGTGGCCTTGGCGATGCGTCGATCGCTCGATCTCGTAGTGGGTATGTACGCGGTGATCGCCGCGGGCGGAGCCTACGTGCCCTTGGATCCTGATCACCCGGCCGAGCGGATCGGGCACATCCTCACGACGGCCGATCCGGTCTGTGTGCTGTCGACGACGCGGGATGCTTTCGTAGCGCCGAACGGCGCCGACGTGCTGTTGATCGACGGTGTCGATCTTTCGAGCTACTCGGCTTCAGTCGTTTCCGATGCTGATCGTCGCGGTCGTCTGCATGATGTGAATGCCGCCTACGTGATCTTCACCTCGGGTTCCACGGGCAAGCCCAAAGGCGTTGCGGTGTCGCATCACGCCATCGTGAACCAGGTCCTGTGGATGCAGGATCAGTACGCCATCGGCCCAGAAGACGTCTATTTGCAAAAGACTGCTACGACATTCGACGTCTCGTTGTGGGGATACTTCACTGCGCTTTTGTCCGGTACGAGAGTGGTGCTGGCATCTCACGACGGCCATCGAGATCCCGCGTATCTGGCTCGTCTGATCGAAGATCATCGGGTGACGCTGACGGACTTCGTTCCATCGATGTTGACCGTCTTCGCGACTTCGGTTCCGGAACACGCATTGGTGTCACTGAGGGACGTATTCGTGATCGGTGAGGCATTGCCGGTCGAGACGGTGCGTGCATTCGCTCAGGTGTCGTCTGCAGGCCTGCACAATGTGTACGGCCCAACCGAGGCTGCGGTCTCGATCACCTACTACGAGGTCGATGGATCGGAATCAACAGGGATTCCGATCGGGGTGCCCGAGTGGAACTCGCAGGTCTACGTGTTGGACAGTCGGTTGCAGCCGGTGCCGGTAGGCGTTGCGGGTGAGCTGTATCTGGCCGGTGATCAACTGGCGCGCGGTTACGTCGCGCGACCCGATCTCACCAGTGATCGTTTTGTCGCGAACCCATTTGTGGAGGCGAGCGACACGAACGGTGAAATCAATCCCGGTGGCAGTCGGATGTATCGCACCGGGGACCTGGTGTGGTGGAACACCGCAGGCGAACTCGAGTATGTCGGGCGTACCGATTTTCAGGTCAAATTCCGTGGTCAGAGGATCGAACTGGGTGAGATCGAGTCAGCTCTGCTGGCGCATTCGACGGTAGCTCAGTGTGTGGTCACTGTGGCATCCACCGATATGGGCGATCAGCTGGTCGCATATGTGATCGCGGTCCCGGATTCTGTGATCGACGTAGAAGTCTTGAGGAATGCGCTTCCTGAATCGCTACCTGTCTACATGATTCCGAACGCGATCATGGTCTTGGACGAGTTGCCTCTGAACTCGTCTGGGAAGTTGGATCGGAAGTTGTTGCCGGAGCCGGTGTTCGAGGTTGCGGTGTTCCGGGCCCCGGTCACGCCGGTAGAACAAATTGTCGCTTCTGTTTTCTCGGCGGTACTCGGGGTCGAGCGAGTGGGTCTGGATGACGACTTCTTCGCACTCGGCGGAAACTCTTTGATTGCTACTCGAATGGCCGCTCGGTTGGGGCAGGCGCTCGATGCGCAGGTTCCGGTGCGGGTGTTGTTCGAGG
>NZ_CAURKP010000301.1:0-4160 GCF_963525155.1 uncultured Rhodococcus sp. | reverse complement strand
GAGTAGCGGTCGGCGAGGTCACGCATCGCCAGGAACGCGGCGCGCTGACCGTCGACGGTGAGGGCGAGATCCGCGAGCGGGTCCTCGCGGTGCGAGTCGACTCCGCACTGGCTGATGATGATCTGCGGGCGGAAGGCTGCAATGGCTCCCGGGACGACGGCGTGAAATGCACGCAGCCACAACGCGTCGACGGTTCCGGGCAGCACCGGGATGTTCACCGCCGTACCTTCGGCGGCCCCGTCGCCGACCTCGCTCGACCATCCGGTGTTCGGCCACAAGGTTGCCGGGTGCTGATGCAGCGAGACCGTGAGCACCCGCGGGTCCCCGAGGAACGCATGTTGCACTCCGTCGCCGTGGTGAGCGTCGACGTCGATGTAGGCGATGCGGTCGTAGCCGTTGTCGAGCAGCCACGAAATCGCAACCGCCGCATCGTTGTAGACGCAGAATCCAGAGGCCCAATCCGCCATCGCGTGGTGCATGCCGCCGCCGATGCTGACCGCGCGCCTCGTACGTCCCGAAGCGATTTCCTGCGCTGCGGCCAGCGAGCCGCCGGCGAGGATCGCACTGGCTTCGTGCATGTGCGGGAAGACCGGGTTGTCCTCGGTACCGAGCCCGTGGGGAACATCCTGGCCGCTCACACCGTTGTTCGCAGAGTTACCCGCGTCTTTGACCGCTGCAAGATATGCCGGTGTGTGGATTCTGAGGAGGTCGGCATCGGACGCGGCACTCGGTTCGAGAAATTCGATGCCCTCGAGAAGTCCGAGGCTTCGCGAGAGTGCCATCGTGAGATCGAGGCGAGTGGGATTCATCGGGTGATCGGCGCTCCACCGATAGCTCAGGTACTCCGGACTCCACACCACGACTCGATTCGCTCGAGACGCCGCGGGGTCCCCGTCAGATCTGATCGACGCGGTCATGGGATCACGCTACTTCCTTCTCGTTTCGTGCTGCACACCACACTCGTGGCCCGCTTCGGAGACCGAGATCGAGTGACACGAATCCAATTCGGACACGCGCTGGACTCGCCGCGGTGGAGGCGGCACCGGAACCACGAACTGAACGGTAGAATGATCAACTGACGAAGGGGTTGAGTGTGAAGGATCTAGTCGACACCACGGAGATGTATCTCCGGACGATCTACGACTTGGAAGAAGAGGGCGTAGTCCCACTCCGGGCGCGGATCGCCGAGCGGCTCGAACAGAGCGGACCCACCGTCAGCCAGACTGTTGCGCGAATGGAGCGTGACGGCTTGCTGATGGTCGCCGGCGATCGACATCTGGAACTCACCGACAAGGGTCGCGATCTCGCGATCTCTGTCATGCGTAAGCACCGGTTGGCAGAGCGCCTGCTGGTGGACGTCATCGGTCTCAAATGGGAAGACGTACATGCCGAGGCATGCCGTTGGGAGCACGTGATGAGCGAGGAGGTCGAGCGTCGGCTCGTCGTCGTTCTGAACAACCCCACGACGTCGCCCTACGGCAACCCGATTCCGGGCTTGGACCAGTTGGGACTCGACGGCCCGGTTGCCACCACCGAAACATTGGTGCGCCTGACCGATATTCCGCACGGCGCACAGACAGCTGTGGTCGTTCGGCGACTCGCCGAGCACGTGCAGTCCGATCCCGAGGTGATCGCGCAGCTGCGTGACGCCGGCGTCGTTCCCGACGCCAGGGTGACGGTCGAAACCCGTCCGGGCTCGGTGACGATCATCGTGCCGGGTCACAGCGGGTTCGACCTGTCCGAGGAAATGGCTCACGCCGTTCAGGTCAAGCAGGTCTGAGGAAGTAGATGAAACTCCTGGTCACCGGCGGCGCCGGTTACGTCGGCAGTGTGTGCAGCACTGTGTTGCTCGAGCGTGGACACGAGGTTGTCGTCATCGACGACCTCTCCACCGGAAATGCCGACGCGGTACCTGCCGGTGCCGAGTTCATCGAAGGAGACGTGGGAGCGCTTGCTGCCGACGTCCTCGGCAGTGCGGGTTCACCGGTTTTCGACGGTGTGCTTCACTTCGCGGCGCAGTCGCTGGTGGGCGAATCGGTGCTGCACCCCGAAAAGTACTGGCGCGGAAACGTCGTCACGACCATCGAACTGCTCGAGGCGATCCGTGTCTCCGGTACTCCGCGCCTCGTGTTCTCGTCCACCGCCGCTACGTACGGCGAACCGGAGCAGTCCCCCATCGTGGAGACCGCTCCGACCCGCCCCACGAATCCGTACGGCGCGACCAAGCTCGCGATCGATCATGCGATCACCTCGTACTCGATCGCCCACGGCCTCGGTGCGACGAGCTTGCGCTACTTCAACGTCGCAGGTGCGTACAAGTCCGCCGGCGAGAACCGGGTGATCGAAACCCACCTGATTCCACTCGTCCTGCAGGTCGCGCTCGAACAGCGGGACAAGATCTCGGTCTTCGGAACCGACTGGCCCACGCCGGACGGAACCGCGGTACGCGACTACATCCACGTGCTGGACCTCGCCGAAGCACATCTACTGGCGCTCGAATCCTCGGTTCCCGGCGAGCACCGCATCTACAACCTCGGAAGCGGTGCCGGCTTCAGCGTGCGCGAGGTGATCGCCGCCTGTGCGCGGGTCACCGGCCTGCCGATCAACGTCGAGGACGCGTCACGACGGCTGGGTGATCCGGCGGTACTGATCGCATCGAGCGACAAGGCGATTGCCGAGTTGGGTTGGACGCCCACGCGTACCGATCTCGACGTCATCGTCGCCGACGCATGGCAGTTCCTCCAGGATCTGGGCGACCGCTCACACGCTGCTCGCTAGCTTCCATTCGGCAGTGCCGGCGGCAAGCCGGTGATTCCGAGCGATTCCCCGATGGACAATCCGACGGCCGCGAGGTCACGGATTCCGTCGGGGCGCATACCGGATTGCAGCGATAGATCCAGCAATCCCGCCAAGGTGTGTTCCGAATCGGCCGACAGCGCGGCCGACAGCGCAACACCTGCCAGAGGGCCGTCGCCACGCACGTATGCAAAGAAGCCGAGAAGTGTTGCCGGCCAAGCTCGTTCGGGCGACGGTACTTCATGGGTGAGCACGAGCCACAATTGCTCAGCATGTGCCGCAACCGACGTGATCGCCAATCCCAGCACCACGTCGCGCACGCGTACGTCCGTCAAAGCGACCACCAGATCGGCGCATTCCTGCGGGTCAGGGCAGTGAGCGCCTGCCTCGACACGGCGGACATGTTCCAACACCAGATCGATCCGGCACTGAACTGCGGTTTCACCGCTCGGTCCCCCACTGTGCGCGCTCGACTCTCGTCGGCTCGCGATCAGTCGGGCAATCGTGTCGTGATTGCGAGCGGCGCCGTGTACCCACCGGACCAGTTCCTCACGCGAACGGCGAATGACCCTCCCGCCCAACACCTGTGCTGCCGCAACCGACGAAGATGTCGGGTCTGGCAGGGTGCCGCGGTGAATCGAACGCATGACGCTCGTCCACGGCTGGCCAGATTCTATTGCGGCCGTGCACAATACGTCGGCCAGCTCGACGCAGGTTCCGCCGAGCATGTCTTCGAATACCTCGGCCAGCTCGATGGTTTCATCGATCAGAGTTTCAGCTGCCGAGCAATCGGTGATCACCACGAGAACGACCGCACGCGCGCCTTCCCCGTCACAGACGGCGGCGAACTGGCGCAGCGCCGCGCTCATCTGCCTCGCGGGCTTCCCCCTGACACTGGGAAAGTAGTCGTGCCGCATCACTGGTCCGAGCGTCGAGGCAGAGGCGCCCATCAGAGACAGCGCAACCACCGAGTTGGACGGGTGGAAGCCCAGGAGTGCGGGTATTGCCGCGATCAATTCGCCTGGATCGGAGACGCGTTCGACGCATCCGAGAAGGGCGGCAAGGTCGTCGTCGGAGAATTCGAATTCTCCCGGAAGAGGTGATGTCGTCATGCACACACCGTCGCTGATCACCCTGACCCGGCCGTCTGCTCGACCAGGGAAAACAGCTGCGTCCAAGTCGTCTGTGGATTACCGCATTTGTTGGGGACCAAGTACCGCGCCGCACCGAGCAGTTCCGCTACTTGTCGGACCTGTGTGCTGCGAAATCACTTGCCTGCTTTGACCTTCTGTACGGCTGCGGTGAACGCTTGATCCAGCGGTGCCGTCGAGGGCGTCGCAGAACCGAACGTCAGCAGTGTTGTC
>NZ_CAURKP010000300.1:0-4250 GCF_963525155.1 uncultured Rhodococcus sp. | reverse complement strand
TACCAGGACTCGAACCTAGAATGGCGGTACCAAAAACCGCTGTGTTGCCAATTACACCATACCCCAAGGTCTTGCTCACCAGCCTTGCCCGATCCGCTTCGCTGTTATGCTCGGCGGCTCGTCTCCGGCCGAAAAGAAGATTACCAGTACCCCTGCCCCAAATACCAAATCGTATGGTCACAGGAGGTTTTTGCTTCATTTTCGGCCGGACGACCGTCCGATCTAGGCGGTTACCGCTGCCCTACCGGCGCGCAACCGAGCGAGCGAGACCTCACGACCGAGCAATTCCATCGACTCGTACAGCGGAGGGCTGATGTGAGAGCCCGTGATCGCGACCCGAACCGGAGCGAAGGCCTTACGCGGTTTGAGCTCCAGATCCTCGATGAGGGCCTTCTTGAGTGCTTCCTCGATACTGGCCGCCGACCACTCTGAGATGGCATCGAGCGCCGCAAGAGACGCGTCCAGAACCGGACCGGCATCTTCCTTCAAGTTCTTTGCCGCCGCGGCCGGATCGAGAGCAAACGACGCCTCGTCGACGAACAGGAATTTCAGCAGATCCCACGCGTCGGACAGGACGACGATGCGCGTCTGCACGAGGTCCGCCGCAACAGTGAACGTCGCTTCGTCGACGTCGGCGCCGATGTGTCCGTGCTCCACCAGGAACGACTTCAGACGACCGGCGAAGTCGGCCGGCACGAGCAGACGAATGTGCTCGGCATTGATCGCGTCGGCCTTCTTCTGGTCGAAGCGGGCAGGATTGGAGTTGACCTTGGAGACGTCGAAGGCCGCAACCATCTCGTCGAGCGAGAAGACATCGTGATCGTCGGCGATGCTCCACCCGAGCAGAGCCAAGTAGTTCAGCAATCCCTCGGGAATGAAGCCCCGATCGCGGTGGATGAAGAGGTTGGACTCGGGATCGCGCTTGGAAAGCTTCTTGTTGCCCTGCCCCATCACGAAAGGCAAGTGCCCGAACGACGGTGTGAAATCGGCGACACCGATACGAATCAATGCCTCGTACAACGCGAGCTGACGCGGAGTCGAGGACAGCAGATCTTCGCCGCGCAGTACATGGGTGATCTTCATCAACGCGTCGTCAACCGGGTTGACCAAGGTGTACAGCGGAATGCCGTTGCCGCGAGTCAGCGCGAAGTCCGGAACGGTGCCTGCCTTGAACGTGGTCTCGCCCCGCACCAGGTCGTTCCAGGTCAGATCGTGATCGGGCATCCGGAGGCGGACGACGGGCTTGCGCCCCTCGGCGATGTAGGCAGCGCGCTGCTCGTCGCTGAGCTCGCGATCGAAGTTGTCGTATCCGAGCTTCGGATCGCGTCCGGCCGCCTTGTGTCGCGCTTCGACCTCCTCGTTGGTCGAGTAGGACTCGTAGGCCTCGCCCGCGGCCAGCAACTTGGCAACAACGTCGAGATGCAGGTCGCGACGCTCGGACTGGCGATACGGTGCGTGCGGCCCACCGACCTCCGGGCCTTCGTCCCAATTGAGCCCCAACCAGCGGAGGGCGTCGAGGATGGCCTGGTAGGACTCTTCACTGTCGCGCTGCGCATCGGTGTCTTCGATACGGAACACGAATGTGCCGCCGTGGTGTCGTGCGAATGCCCAGTTGAACAAGGCGGTGCGCACCAAACCCACGTGCGGGGTTCCGGTGGGTGACGGACAGAAACGGACGCGTACTTCGCTGTTGGTCATGGCTCACTTGGCTCGGCGATGATGGATGGTCGTACTACAGGTTAGTCCGGCAGCCCTTCCTCCATCCGGCCGATCACTTACCCGGCAGGACGTTGATGCGTGTCATGTCGCCGTCGTAGTAGGCCAGCAGTCGCTTGTCCATGACCTTTCGCCACAGCGGCGGCACCCACGCGCAGACGATGATGACTGCGTAACCCGCTGGAAGTTGCGGCGCTTCGGCCGCACTTCGCAGGCTCTGGTACCGCAGACGCGGATTCGCGTGATGGTCGCTGTGACGCTGAAGTTGATAGAGGAACAGATTGCTGACGACGTGGTCGCTGTTCCAGCTGTCCTCGGGCGAGCACCGGACGTACGAGCCGTCAGGCCGCTTCGCACGTAGCAAGCCGTAGTGCTCGAGATAGTTGGCGGTCTCGAGGAACGTGAAGCCTGCAATTGCCTGAACGGCGAGCCACGGCGCAATTTCCCAGCCGAACGCGGCGATCAGACTGCCGAACAGAACCACACTCATCGCCCACGCGTTCAGGATGTTGTTGCGGTAACTCCACGTCCGTCTCCCCTGACGCCTCAGACGAGCGCTTTCGATCCGCCATCCCGAGCGCAGGCCGCCGATGACGCTGCGAGGCAAGAAGAACCAGAAGTTTTCCTTGTACCGCGAGCTGGCCGGATCCTCCGGCGTCGCGACGCGGACGTGATGACCATGGTTGTGTTCGACGTAGAAATGGCCGTAGAAGGACTGCGCGAGCGCTACTTTCGCGAGCCACTTCTCGAGCTTCTCACTCTTGTGCCCCAATTCATGCGCCGCGTTGATCCCCACACCGGCAACCACGCCGGCAGTCATCGCGAGCGCGAACTTCTCCCCCGCCGCCATCGGCGCGTTCACCCAACACCACGCGACGAACACCAGCCCGACGTATTGGAGGGGCAGGAACAAGTACGTGCACCAGCGGTAGAAACGATCCTCTTGCAATTCAGGGATCGCTTCGTCCGGTGGGCTGTTACCGTCCTCGCCCGCCAGGAGATCGATCAGGGGAATGACGATGACGATCAGCCACGCCCCGATCGCCCAGAAGAGCCCGAGACTGAATTTGTCGACCAGGAACCACGCAGCGAACGGGCTGAGAGGAACCAGCAAACCCAGTGGCCACAGGTAGCGCTTCTTGTCTCGCCACACCGGCCGCTGCCCGTTCCGCGCTTGCCCTGCCGCTGTCCGGGAGGCTTCCGCGAAGGTCGTCATGTATCACCACGTTTCTGCGCAATCCACTCGATTGCCCCATCGGCTTCTATCCAGTTATCGGTCACCCTACTGCTCAGCGTTACATTTCAGGGAATTTGGTCTGTTACGGGCCGCGACAGCAAACCGTATGGCGAACTCTCCCAACCTGGCCAAATCCGACATAACGCCAGGAGGATCAGAGGCGAAGCTTCGCCTGGGTCATGAAACCCGCAGGTCAGTCCCGGAGCCTGATTTCTTCGAGTCGGTTGGCAATCCCGATCAATCCACTGGCGATAGTTACCATCTTGCAACTTTTCTGCGACAGACACCTCTCGACCTCACACCACGACGGAGGCCCCATCCGGTTGGATGGGGCCTCCGTAGTCGCGTGACTGAACGAACCGGGTCAGGATCAGCTCTTGGCGGTCACCGGGTTCGTGAGCGTGCCGATCCCCGAGACCGTGACCGACACGGAATCGCCGTCGACGATCGGGCCTACTCCGGCGGGGGTGCCGGTGAGGATGACGTCGCCAGGCAAGAGAGTCATCACCGCCGAGATCCACTCGATGATCTTCGGAATGTCGTGGAGGAGAAAAGCCGTGCTGCTGTCCTGCTTGACCTGACCGTTCACCTCGGTCTTGATGTCGACGTCGGACGCATCCAGACTGGTTTCGATCCAGGGGCCGAGTGGGCAGAAAGTGTCGTGGCCCTTCGCGCGCGTCCACTGCCCGTCGTGACGCTGATGATCTCGCGCCGACACGTCGTTGGCGATCGTGTAACCGAGGACCACGCTCAACGCCTTCGCCGCCGGAACGTCCTTGCACGGTTGACCGATGACGACCGCGAGTTCACCCTCGAAGTGCACCTCGTTCGAGGTGGGAGGCAAGACGATCGGGGCACCCGGGCCAACTATGGACGTGTTGGGCTTGAGGAAGATCACGGGGTCCGCGGGAGCCTCTCCGCCCATCTCCGCGATGTGATCTGCATAATTCTTGCCGATGCAGATCACCTTGCTGGCGAGAATCGGAGCCAGCAGACGGACATCGGCGAGCGGCCAACTTCGGCCGGTAAATGTGGGGTTCCCGAACGGGTGCTCCGCAATTTCCTTGGCGACGAGGGCATCCTCTTCACCTTCGATACTGACGAACGCAACACCATCGGGACTGGCAATTCGACCAAGACGCATGCCGGCCAGTCTATCGGGGTGCCGGAAACGACTGACGCGCGCAAGCCGAAAGGCTCACGCGCGTCAGTCTCGTGAAAGAATTCCTTACAGCGCTGCAGTGATCCGGTCGCCGATCTCCGTTGTGGAGATGGGACCTTCGCCGCGGGTAGCCAG
>NZ_CAURKP010000299.1:0-4254 GCF_963525155.1 uncultured Rhodococcus sp. | reverse complement strand
GGGGGAGTTTCCGGTGACGGTGCATGGGAAGTTGGACCGTAAAGCCCTCCCGGACACTGATTTTGCGAGCGCTGCGTTTCGGATTCCCGCCACTCCTGCCGAAATCGGAATCGCCCGTGCTGTTGCCGACGTTCTCGGTCTCGACCAGGTGGGTGCCGACGACAGTTTCTTCGAACTCGGCGGGGATTCCCTCAGCGCCACTCGAGTCATCGCCCGCATCAACGCCGCATTGCACACCAATATGGGGGTCAATGCACTGTTCGACGCCCCCGTGGTCGCGGACCTGGCGGCCTCGATAGATCCAATCGACTCCGCGCCGGGCGAGCCTGGACCTGAGGAAGCTACTCGTGTGCACATCACGAGTAGGGCACGGCCAGAACGTATTCCGCTGTCGTTCGCGCAATCGCGGATGTGGTTCGTCAACCAGTTCGAAACGTCGTCTCCGCTCTACAACATCCCCGTCGCACTACAACTGGACGGGTTCCTGGATTCGGGTGCGCTCCAAGCCGCGCTGGGTGATGTGGTGGAACGGCACGAATCCCTTCGAACGATCTTTCCTGCGTCCGCAGACGGGCCCTACCAGGTGATCGCCGAACCCGCGGTCGCTGCTCCTCGAATCCACCCCGTGCCGATTCCCGGCGAGGGGCTTTTCACGGACTTGCACGCGTTCTTCGACATCGGATTCGATGTGTCCGAGGAGTTCCCGCTGCACGTGAGGTTACTCCGAACCGGACCGGAGCAGCATGTACTCGCGATCGTTGTTCACCACATCGCCGCAGACGGTTTCTCGATGGCACCACTGGCACGCGACCTGATGAGTGCATATACCGCGCGCACGCAAGGTCGGAGCCCGGACTGGGCGCCGCTGCCGGTTCAGTACGCCGACTACACCCTCTGGCAGCGTGAGATCGTCGACGCAGACGTTGGTCCGGAAACTTCGCCCTCCGCCGAATTCGATTATTGGACAGCGAAGCTGTCGGGTATTCCGGACGTCTTGCCGCTCCCTCTCGATAGACCACGAACCTCGAAACGGTCTGCCGAGGGCGCGGTGGTTTCGATGGACTTCTCGCCCGAGATCCATCGAGCTTTGAACGAACTCGCACACCAGAACGGTTCGTCCCTGTTCATGGTGATGCATGCGGCTCTGGCGGTATTGCTGGCACGGCTCACTACAGCGGACGACGTAGTGATCGGGACTCCGGTCGCAGGTCGCGGTGCATCGGTGTTCGACGATGTGGTCGGGATGTTCGTCAACACGCTCGTCCTTCGCACACCTGTCGCATCCGGAGCAACCTTTGCCGAGGTGTTGGCTGCGGTGCGGTCAACGGATCTCGGTGCTCTGGACCATGCATACATCCCCTTCGAGAGGTTGGTGGATTACCTCTCGCCCGACCGTTCCACCGAGCATTCACCTCTGTTTCAGGTACTCCTCGAATTCCAGACCGATACGGGACTGCGCTTCGACTTGCCGGAACTGACGGTTCGCTCGCTCGATGTCGATCTCGCGGTTGCGAAATTCGATCTGCAACTGAGTGTGATGGAGCACGTCGACGAGCACGGTGAGCCCGCCGGTATCAGCGCCGGTTTCCGTTATGCAACAGATATTTTCGATCGAATGTCGGTGGCGCGCATCGCGGCGCGCTTCGAAAGAGTGATCGGCGCCGTGACCGAGAACCAGTCGGTGGTCGTCGGCGATATCGACATGATTCTGGCCGGCGAACTCAGCGGGGTGCTGGTTACGCCCACGCCCTCTGGCGCCGGAACAGACGAGGATTCGTTGTCGGATCTCTTCGATCGCACGGCGCTGACGTCCGGTGATGCCGTGGCGGTGCGCTGCGGCGGATTGTCGGTTACCTACCGCGAACTCGACGAGCGAGCAAACCGCCTCGCTCGACTGTTGGTGGCGCAGGGGGTGGGGCCGGAAACCTTGGTGGCAGTCGCGATGGCCCGCTCGATCGACCTGATGGTGGCATTGCTGGCGGTGGTGAAGGCGGGTGGCGGATACGTACCGGTGGACTCGACTTCTCCGGTAAACCGGGTGGACTTCGTGGTGCGTGACGCCCTGCCGAAGTGTGTGCTGACCACTCGGGCCGACGGCGACTACATACGAGACAGTGACGCAATTGCAGACAGCGAGATTCCAGTGATTGCGGTAGACGACCCGGTAATTCTCGATGCGCTGCACAGGTTTTCTCCGCTTGCGGTGACCGACCGAGATCGGCTGCTACCGCTCCGGCCCGAATCGGTGGCCTACGTGATCTACACCTCGGGGTCCACCGGGCGCCCGAAGGGGGTTCAGGTTTCTCACCGCAGCGTAGTGACGTTGCTGGCAAACACCAGAGCGCTCTTCGGCTTCGACAGCGGCGATGTGTGGACGATGTTCCATTCGGAGGCATTCGACTTCTCGGTCTGGGAAATGTGGGGCGCACTCGCACACGGTGGCCGACTGGTACTGGTCGACTACTTCACGGCCCGTTCACCAGAGGCGTTCCTCGAATTGCTACGGCACGAACGTGTCACGGTGCTCAATCAAACTCCCACTGCCTTCTATCAATTGGCGGAAGCCGACCGGCTTACCGGGGGTGCGGCCCTGTCATTGCGCTACGTGATCTTCGGCGGAGAAGCGCTCGACTTCGGACAGTTGACGCGCTGGTACGCCCGTCGCGGGACTTCGTCACCAGATCTGGTCAACATGTACGGCATCACGGAGACCACTGTGCACGTCAGCCACTTACCGCTCGATCGTGTGCTGGTGCGTCAACGATCGGCCTCGGTGATTGGTCGGGCGTTACCCGGATTGCGTGTGTATGTGTTGGATCAGCGGTTGCACCCGGTGCCGCCCGGTGTGGTGGGTGAACTGTATGTCTCCGGGGATCAGGTTTCACGCGGATACCTCGGCCGGTTCGGTCTGACGTCCGCGCGGTTCATTCCCGACCTCGCGGTCAGTGGTGCGCGTATGTATCGATCCGGTGACCTGGGGCGCTGGAACGACAGCGGGCAGCTGGAGTACCTCGGACGAAACGATCTGCAGGTGCAGGTGAAGGGGTACCGAATCGAACTCGGCGAGGTGGAGGCTGCACTGCTCTCCGGAGTGGGCGTGTCTCAGTCGGCGGTGGTAGCCCGCAGAGACCGGTTGGTGGGCTACGTGGTGCCGGAGTCCGGTGCCACTATCTCTCCGGCGGCGTTGCTCGAGTATGTCTCACAGAGGTTGGCGCCCCACATGGTCCCCGCTGTCGTGACGGTTCTCGAGGGTTTGCCGCTGACGGTGAACGGAAAGCTCGACCGGAATGCATTGCCTGAACCTGACTTCGGGCGACAGGCAACCGTAAGTCGTGGCCCCGCGTCCGCGACGGAAAACATCCTTGCGAGTCTGTTCGCCGAAGTTCTGGGACTCGAGGAGGTGGGGGTCGACGATTCGTTCTTCACTCTAGGCGGTGACTCGATCATGTCCATCCAGTTGGTGACGCGCGCCAGGTCTGCCGGAGTTCTGATCACACCGCGCGAGGTGTTCGAACGCAAAACTGTTGCGGCGCTGTCCGAGACGGCCGGAACGGCTGGCAACCGTGTCGTCGTCGACGAATTACCTGGCGGCGGCGTCGGTGAGATCGAATTGACGCCGATCGTCGAATGGATGCTTGACCGTGGTGGAGATTTTCGCCGGTACTCCCAATCTGTTCTGCTCTCGGTTCCTGCCACGCTCGACGAGGTCACGCTGACACTGGCCATGCAGGCTGTGCTGGACCACCACGACATCCTCCGCGCAGGCATCCGGGCGACGCATCATCCTGAATCCGCTCGGCGGATGGACGTTGCGCCTGTAGGTACGGTGCGGGCGGAGACCGTCGTACGCCACGTGAGCCTCAGGGGTTCTGCCGCGGAGACGGTCTCGACAGAACTCGACGCAGCTCTGGGGCGGCTCGACCCGGAGGCAGGCGTGATGGTGCAGGCAGTCCTGCTCGACACCGACGGACAGATTCAAAAGGACCGGCAGAGCCGGAAACAGTTGCTAGTCGTGGCGCACCACCTCGTGACGGACGGCGTTTCCTGGCGAATCCTGATCCCCGATCTTGCACTTGCCTGTGCGCAGGTGCAGTCAGGCGTCGACCCGTCACTTGCTCCGGTCGGAACCTCGATGCGTCGATGGGCACATGGCCTCGTCGACGCCGCGCGCGAGCCGGATCGGGTCGCTGAAATCGACTATTGGCGAGAGGTGCTCGAGGGCCCGGATCCGACTCTGGGTGTGCACGCCCTGAC
>NZ_CAURKP010000298.1:0-4307 GCF_963525155.1 uncultured Rhodococcus sp. | reverse complement strand
GTCCCCACTACCGGAAAGGCGCACAGTCGTTTGAGTAGGCTGTAACGATGGCTGACGTCCCCGACATTCGCATCGGCACTGCAGAACGCGAGCAGGCACTCGATCTCCTGAGCGAGCACTTCGCCGCAGGCCGCCTCACCGTCACCGAGTTCGACGAGAGAAGCGGAATCGTCAGTGCCGCAACAACTCGCAGTGAACTCGTTCCGGTGTTCGCCGATCTTCCGGGCAACTACCAAGCCCCCGGCACCGCTCCCCTGTCGATGGTGACGCCTCCCGACGCACCGGCGGAGCGAGGCTTCAACCCCGACTGGTCCGGTCGCGTCATGGCCGTCGTCCCGATTCTCGCGGTGATCCTGTTCTTCGTCACCGGTACCTGGTTGTGGTTCCTCGCGATTCCCCTGGCCGGTGCACTGCTGTTCGGTACCGACCGGGAACGCAAAGCCAAGCGCCGCCGCGAGCGGGACTCCGACTGATGGAGCCGATCGAGATCAACGCAGGCGGCTGGTATCTACGCGCACTACGCGCAGACGAGCGTGTGGACGACCGCCCCGCCCTTGCCGATGGTGGTATCACCGACCCCGATTACGTGAGTCAGCGAAGCGCTCAGTGGCACGAAAACAGCGTCTACTCCTGGGCAGTGTGCCAACCCAACACCGGTGAGCTTCTCGCCGAGGTCGTTCTGACGCCTCTCGACTCCACCGCCCTGCTCACCGGCTGGGCCCGCGACGGGCACACCGAGGCGCTCACGACGGCCGCCGACGCCGTCACCAGATTCGCCGAAGGTGCACTCGGACTCGTCGTCGTCGAGGGGCAGACGAATTGAAGAACAACCGATACTGGCCGTTGGCGATCGCCGTGGTCATTGCCCTGATCATGCTCTTCTCCCCGGGTTCCACCGTGCCCTCGAGCCCGGAGAACACCGACAAGATCACTCACACGCTGATGTTCGCGGTATTGGCGATCACCTCGTTGCACGCGCGGATCCCGGTGTGGCTCACGGCTGTTTGGTTGTTGATCTTTGCCGCGACGTCCGAGGTTCTTCAAGCAGCGCTGCCCATTTCGCGTTCCGGTTCGATCTGGGACGGCAGCGCCGACCTGCTCGGCATCGCCATCGGGATCGGTATCGTCAGCCTCTTGACGAGGCGACGAACTTCCCGCCGAGACGAGCCGAGCAGGTCCTGATCAGCTGAGCAGGTTGCTCCGCAATTGGTCCTGGGTCGACGCGTCGATCTTCAAGCCGTCGGTGAAGTAGGCCTCGATGGATCCGTGTACCTGCGCGAGCTCTGCCATCGACGCCTCCAGGTACTCGCGCCTGACACCGAGGACACCCTCGAGCAGGGTCGGGTCGATCCCCTTGGCCTCGAATCGCTCGAGGAGCGGCGCGAACATCGGCAACAAAATCTTGTTGGTTTCGAGGTAGTCCGCGAAGACCGCGTCCTCGGAAGCGCCCAGGAACAGAAGTAACGCGGCGGCGGCCCAACCCGTCCGATCCTTGCCCGTGGTGCAGTGAATGAGTGCCGGCGAGCTGGGCGGCTGGGCCAAGTCGACGAACAGTTGCCGGTACGACGCGACCGCACTCGGCAAGCTCACGAAATCGCGGTAACTTCCCTGAAAGTACTCGAGCGCCTGGCCGCTGCCCAATGCTTCGGCAGCAAACGCCGGGTCGGCGATCATCTGCTGCATCTGAGCCGGAATGGCGCGATACTGCTTGTCCGCCAATACGTCCAGGCCGATTTCTCGGATACCGTCCGGCGTCAGATCCGGTGCCGTCTCGCGTTCGGATTCGGTGCGCAGATCGTAGATCGTGACGATGCCCAGATCGGCGAGGGTCTGTGCGCCGTCCGCACTGAGCGATGCCAGATCGGTGGAACGAAACACGATCCCGGTGCGGACGGTGCCACCGAAGCTCGATTCGGGGCCACCGATGTCTCGGAGGTTCGCCAGGGACGGTACGACGGAAGACAGCTTCGGAGTATCGGTCATACCTGAGAATGTATCGGTCGCCGAGAAACCGTGATCGGGGAAGAGCAGCCGGAGAAATAAGATCGAGACACATCATCTCCCGTAATTGCTGCGCTACAGATCCGTAACATGCTCAAGTAATCCTGTGGACATGCCTACAACGAATTCCAGTGGTCTCGGAGCCTTCGATGCGCTCGGTGACCACCAGGCAGTCGCGGCGCTGCTCGAGTGTTGCCATTCCGCCGTGTGGGCACAGGAAATCGCCTCGTCTCGCCCGTTCGCCGATCTGGAAGCTCTGTTCGACAAAGCAGATGCGGTGCTGGCCGAGCTTCCCGAGTCCGAGATCGACGACGCTCTCTCCGGCCACCCACGAATCGGTGAGCGAAGCGAGAGCGCGGCCTCTACCCGTGAACAGTCGGGAGTCTCGTCGGCGACAGAAGACGTACTCGCGGAACTTCGACGGAAGAACGCCGAGTACGAAGAGACATTCGGCCATGTTTACCTGGTCTGCGCGTCGGGGAAATCTGGAACGGAGCTCCTCGACATCCTTCGAGGTCGTCTCCGAAACGACCCGGCGACCGAGCGTTCCGTGCTTCGAACCGAATTGGCCGCCATCAATCGGATCAGACTCGCCCGTCTGATCGATGCACTCGCCGGAGGCACAGCATGAGCAAGACCCTCAGCACGCACGTTCTCGACGCGACGACGGGCAACCCCGCGGCGGGGATTCGCGTCGAACTTCGTGATCGAGACGGCGCCTCCGTCACCACTGCGGAGACCGACTCCGACGGCCGCATCCCCGAACTTGCTCCCAGTGGCCTGACCGCCGGTCACTACACCCTGACTTTCGACACCGGAACGTATTTCGAGACCAACGGACAAGAAAACTTCTACCCGGAAGTGACAGTGACCTTCCGGGTGGACGACACGGCACGGGGCTATCACGTCCCACTGTTGCTGTCGCCCTTTGCTTATTCCACCTATCGCGGGAGCTGAACACGTGACTACCGAAAACATCACGACCGGCAACATCACAACCGGCAGTACGAACACCGAACGGTTGAGCGGATCGATCGAACTATCGGGTCACCAGTACGGCAAAGCGGAAAATCGAGTAGTCCGAATCTATCGAGACACCCCCCGTCACGAAATTCACGACATCAACGTCTCCACCTGCCTGCGTGGAGATTTCGCCGACGCATACCTCACCGGTGATCAATCGAAGGTTCTGCCGACCGACACGCAGAAACAAACGGCCTACTCCTACGCCAAGGAAAAGGGTCTGATCTCGATCGAGACGTACGGACTCGAACTCGCCCGTCATTTCGTCGACGACATCGAACCGGTCAGTGGCGCGCGGATCGAGATCGAGGAATACGCCTGGGAGCGTGCGATTGTCGACGGCAGCGAACACGACTACACCTGGATTCGGAAGGGTCAGGAAGTTCGGACGGCGTCGATCACCATCTCCGATACCGGGACATGGGTGATCGGCGGCCTGAAGGACCTGGTGATCCTCAAATCGACCGGTAGTGAGTTCTCGGGTTTTCTCGAAGATCCGTACACCGTTCTCGAGCCGACCGACGACCGCGTCATGGCGACGACGTTGGTCGCCCAGTGGCGATTCGTCACCACCGACGTCGACTGGGAATCGGTCTACGCGGGCATCAAGGCACAGATCGTCAAGCAGTTCGCACAGGTACATTCACTCGCCCTGCAGCAGACGCTCTTCCACATCGGCAAGGCGATCCTCGAGGAATTCCCGATCATCGCGGAGGTTCGACTGTCCGCACCCAACAAGCATCATTTCGAATATGCACTCGGCCGCTTCGGAGTGGAGAACGACAACGAGGTGTTCCACGCTGCGGATCGTCCGTACGGCCTGATCCAAGCTGCGGTCAGCCGATCCGACGCACCAGACGCGGGACCGTCGTGGACCACCTACGCCGGTTGGTTGTCGTGACCGAATCAGCTCTCGGGGCAACACTCGTCGTGGCGGGCGCTCATGTGGTCACGATGGACGGCGACCGCTCCGAGTACTCCGACGGCTATGTGGTGATCTCGGGCAACAAGATCGTCGACGTCGGCGCCGGAACGCCACCCGAATACCCGGGTGCGCAAGTGATCGACGGGAGTGGTTGCCTGATCACGCCGGGTCTGGTCAACACACATCATCATCTCTACCAATGGATCACCCGAGGCCTGGCCGCGGACTCGACGCTTTTCGAGTGGCTGACCACCCTGTACCCCGTCTGGGCAGGTATCGACGCCGACGCCGTCCACGTGGCGGCCACCGGCGGCCTCACGTGGTTGGCGAAAACCGGATGTACGACCACCACCGACCA
>NZ_CAURKP010000297.1:0-4361 GCF_963525155.1 uncultured Rhodococcus sp. | reverse complement strand
CGCGCGGGTTCGCGTCACTCTGCCCCGCGGACGCGGCACCTCGAAATAAGACCTGGTCGAGTTCCTGGCAGACTGACCTTACGCGTCAGCGTTCCAGTTGCGCGGCAAGCTCTTTCATCCAATCGAGGAATGCCTGCGGGCCGTCGAACTGGACGCCGTCGACAGCAGCCACTTCCGGTGCGATGTCGTCGCCCTTGACCACCAACGCTTCTCCACCCGAGGCAAGGACAGCGGCAAAGGCCGGTAGGTCACCCCGGTCGTCGCCCGCGTACGCGACGACGTCGACCCCTGCGGCCGCGATCGCGCGAAGGAGGCCTGTCCCCTTGTCCTCCTCAACGGGTGGGCGCAATTCCTCGACCAACTTGCCGGGCTCACGCCGCAACCCGGTCCGGCTCGCGATTTCTGTCGTCGCTGCTTCCACCAGGCGCTGCGCGACCGCACGATCCGCGGCCCGACGCCAATGCACGGCCACCGCAAGGCCTTTGCTCTCGACATGGATGCCAGGAACTGCCGGAGAGTCGAACAAGCGTCGCAATTCGGCTTCTGCTTCGGCGACAGCATCACTGAACGCCGCGACGGCCGGAAGCACCTCGATTCCGTTGTCCGTCCAGGTCTCGACACCGTAGGAACCCATGAGTACAACCGAATCCAGACTCAGCCGTTCTCGCAGAAACGACACCGGCCGCCCCGAAAGCAGGCCGACTACACCGAGGTGTTTCGTCAGAGTCGCGAGCACGTCTTCGGCGCCGGGCAGGAGTGCACTCGCCGACGGATCGTCGACGATGGGTGCAAGCACGCCGTCGAAATCCATCACCAGTCCACAGCGAGCTGGATCGGACGTGAGTCGGAGGATGACGTCCGAAGCGGTTCGCATGGTTCGAGTGTGCCAAATCGATCGCACTCGCAATACCAACACCGGAGCCGAATGTAATCTCTGCCACTTCGTCCAGGTTGTCCGGAACCGCTGAGTAGGTCGCGTCGTCTCCCTGTAAGGGCCCACAGTGGTCCGCTAAAGTTCTCACGACGCTTACCAACTGGGGGGTAATGATGAGCGAATTGACTGTCGCCACTGACGGCATCCGAAAGTACGGCTCGACGTCGACCGAAGCGGCAGGACGCATCGCGCAGGCCGCCGCCGTCGATCTGGGTGCAAACATCGCAGCAGTCGCACCGGCCGTGGGCCCCGTCGGGATCGAATTTCTCGAAGCATTCGCGCGCGCTCAGGCCACACACACCAAAGATGTTGCAGCACTCGCCACGTTCTACGCCGGCAACGCCGCGACGGCCGGTGCAGCCGCGCAGGCCTACGACACCACAGATCATGCAATCGCAACAGATCTGACCGCTGTGGCCGGATCGACGGGCGCGACCGCGTGAGCACCGAAGACGACTCGACGACCGTCATCGAATTCCCTCACGGTGGCGCTCCTGCCCCGGCACTGCCGAACAATGTGGTCGAATCGATGCTCGCCGGCATACCGGTACCGGCACTCCCCGGAATCGAAGATCTGTTCGCGCCCTTGATCGAACTCGGGAAGAGTCTCGGCACAGGCACTTTTGCGGGCATCGATCCCGTCGGCATCTTCGATCAGGCGTCCACTCTCATCGACCACGCCATGGGACTGTCCCGAAGCGCGGTCGCCGAGGTAAGCCAGACCTGGAACAGCACCGGCAGTGACGCCGCGACCGAACTGTCGCGATCCGCCCAGAACAGCGGCGCAGAATTGAGCGAACGCGGAACCGCGATATCGAAAACTGCTGCTGCCGCCGCGGAATCGGTGCAGCGAGGCAACGCGAATCTCGCGGCAATCGCGCAGTCCTTCGCCACCACGGTTGCAGCTGCCGCGCCCATCGCGTGGACACCACCAGGACAGGCGATGTTGCTTGCCTCGGCAGCTGAACACATGCAGTCAGCCGTCGCGGCGGTGACTCGGACGCGTGGGGAGATGCTCGGGCACACCGCAGCCATGAACGCCCTTGCCGGACCGATCCCCGTGCCGACCCCACCGACCAGTGAGGCACTCTCCAACCTGGTCAGTGCGGAGGCAATCAACAACGCCGCCCGTCAGATCGCCCAACCTCTTTCTGCCTCAACCGATGCCGGTGATGCGCCGTACTCCACCCACCCGGACTCCACTCAGCCAGGCACCGAGGCTGTTCGAACCTCGGCTGCACAGGCCGGCGCCGGGCTTCCGACCGGCGTCGACAAGCTGTGGGGCGCAGGCAATCCGTCGACGTCACTCGCAGCCGGCGCGTCGCCGTCACCCAGTGCGACGGCAAGCTCTGGCGGAGCATGGCTGAGCGGAAGCGGCACTATCGGCGGAATGATGAGAGGCGCAGCGGGAGTTGCTGCAGCTCAACCGGTTCCAATAGCAACGCCCGGCCTGGGTGCACCGTCGTCGGTGGCCGGCAATGCTGGCATGTCGCCGGGCGGCATGCTGGGCGGTGGACCCCGCGGATCGCGGGACGACGAGTCGTCACGCACCACTCCGGGGTATCTCGTCACTGCCGGCGACGAGAATTCGATGGTCGACGATCTGCCGATGGTGTCGCCGCCCGTGCTCGGGGCTGACGATCCCGATCAGTACCTGTTCCGAGATCTCTGATCAAGACGAACCTCAGACGAAGCCCAACTCCCGCACCGCCGCACGCTCCTGCTCCAGTTCGCTGACGGACAGGTCAATCCGTTCGCGCGAGAAGTCGTCGATCGCGAGGTCGGGAACGATAGCGAACTCGCCATCGGCACAGGTCACCGGGAAGGACGAGATCAATCCTTCGGGCACCCCGTAGGAACCGTCCGAACAGACGGCCATGGATACCCAGTCGTCCTCGGCGGTACCGATCACCCAGTCGCGGACGTGGTCGATCGACGCGCTGGCCGCACTCGCCGCAGAGGACGATCCACGCGCAGCGATGATGGCGGTGCCTCGCACCTGCACAGTCGGGATGAAATCGTTCTCCACCCAGTCGCGGTCGTCGATCACCGCGAGTGCAGGCTCACCTGCGACAGTCGCGTGGGACAGGTCCGGGTACTGCGTCGCCGAATGATTTCCCCAGACGGACACCTTGCGCACCGACGACGCACGAACCCCGGTCTTCTTCACCACCTGCGCGATCGCTCGGTTGTGGTCGAGACGTGTCAGCGCGCTGAACCGAGCATCGGGCACATCCGGTGCATTGTTCATCGCGATCAGCGCGTTGGTGTTGGCCGGATTTCCCACGACCAGCACCTTGACGTCCGAGGCTGCGTTGTTGTTGATCGCCTTCCCGTGCGCTGTGAAAATCGCGCCGTTCGCACTCAGCAAGTCGGCACGCTCCATCCCCTTGCTCCGCGGACGTGCGCCGACCAGCATCCCGACGTTCGCGCCGGAGAAGGCGACATCGGGATCGTCGGTGATGTCGATGGAGCTCAGCAACGGAAATGCGCCGTCTTCGAGTTCCATCGCAACGCCTTCGGCAGCGGACACGGCGGCAGGAATCTCGAGCAGTCGAAGTTTGATCGGGACGTCAGCGCCGAGCATCTCCCCCGCAGCTATGCGGAAAAGCATTCCGTATGCGATCTGACCCGATGCTCCGGTTACCGTGACGGTTACGGGCGCAATACTCATTGCCGACTCCTCACCTGCCGTTTTCACGACTGTCCGTTCTACAACGCTGTAAGAACGGTTTCCACGCTAGTCGAGTAAACCGGCCACTTCGTGGTCTGTCAGTGTGGTTCTCGGCACTCGTCCCTCCGCCGTCACGAGTTCGACGGCGCGGTAGAGCGGACGCTCGGCGAGTCCGGCGCCGCGGGCTTCGGCACGCAACTGTTCGATCAGCACCGAGGACAACGCGGCAGCCGGTACCAACTCGCTGGCCGCCAGCGCGTCGGCGAGCTTGCGGAGTGCAAGGATCTCCAACTCGCGCCCACCCCCCGCGGTATACAGCGCGAGCGGGATCCGCACGGTGGACCGTCCGTCGCCGAGCGTCAAGCTGACTTCGCTGATCCGGCCGGATCGCACCGTCAATGCCGCCGTGAGTACCTCGGCCACGTCGACGACGTTGGTTCGAAAACCAGCTTGCGCACGAACTCTGTTGCCGTACAACGTGATGTGCCGGCGCAGCGTCACCAGGATCGCAAGTGACGTCGGCACCGCGATGACGGCACCGACGATCACTCCAACGGTCGCCGTCGAGAACACACTGACGATCAACCCGACGACCACACCGAACACCACAACAACAACGGCGAATTTCTTCAGCCGCGGCGCGATCAACGCCACGGGAACCAGATCGAGTGAAACCGGTTCGGCCTCAGTGCTCAACGAGTTCCCCGAGCTTGTCGACAACCTGGTCGAGCGCCACTGTCTCCTGCTCACCTG
>NZ_CAURKP010000296.1:0-4391 GCF_963525155.1 uncultured Rhodococcus sp. | reverse complement strand
CAGCGGCACCTCTCGGCACCACAGATCAGATGTCACCTATCCGTGCAGCAGACCCAATAGGATTAATCTGGATGTCAGCTAAACGGATGACACAAGGATTAGCGGAGCAGTCAAGAATTTCGAGTGTCGCTCTCAGGTGATAGCAAGAATTGCCTGGTGGACGGTGTCATGCTATCGATTGACAGCACGGATAAGCCTGTCGTTTCCAGTAAATTTGAGGCACAGTTTCGCGTATGCCCTTTTCATCCGATCCTGCGCTCCAAATGGAAACCACTGAGAGAATTCGTCCGGTCAAGATTTTCTTCGGAGGAGGGCGGCCCAGTTTGCGCCGGGCCCTGGAAGATCTGTCCACTGTGGAGCTCACGGTTGAGTCGTTAGAGGCTGACTGTCTACTGGTCGACCTCGCTTCCCTCACCCCCGCGCAACACGCAGAATGCCTGCGGTACCCCCTCATGCCTGATTTGCCGTTGATCGTGATCTCCGCGCAGGGTGTCGATGGGGCTATCGACGACAACCCCTATCTCGAAGAGGTTGCGCGAGGTGAAGCGCTGGCACTCTCAACTCGTCCCGATTGTTGCGTTCTGCGGTGTTCTCCAATGGATGCAGACCTGGACCAGGTAATCCACCAGGTCCTGAGCTACTCGGCGGCCTATGGGTGTTTCGGTCCCTCACCGGTGGCATGGCTGACTGTCGCGGACCTTGCCGACCTGATACGAAAGCTCACCGATGAGCCCACCTTGCGGGACGGGCGCATCTACGAGGTAGCGGGCCAGGAGGGGGTTTCGTTACCGGACCTGGTCAGCCACCTCACCGAACACCTGAAGGTGCGTGCGGAGTACTACGAATTGACGCCGGGACAGGTTGTTTCCGCCTTGTGCTCGAGCGTCGGGTGGGACTTGGACACGGCTCTGCGTGTCCCGCATCACCAGCAGTGGGTGGGATCACCGAGGCAGACCAGCGGGATCGTCGAACGTGCTCTCGGTCGTCCGCCCCGGTCGCTGGATCTGACTCGACTGATCGCCGCGTGTACCGCCAACAGCCCCAGAATTCCGGTCGATGCACACAGCAGTCGCTGACCGACGAACCTAAACCAACTCGAACTGTGGGAGCAACCTAAATGAGCATTCAGACCGACCGGCCAATTGCCATCAACCCGGGAACGACGGTGACAGTGACCGATGAAGCAGTTCTGGTGCGGACAGGGGATCATGTCGCGCGTCTGACCGGCGGCCAACTGCCGGCTTTCACCGAGGCCTTGCTGACGCTTCTCAGTGACGGCCGCGCCACGCTGGATGTCGGGGCGGACGCGGACCAAGCCCGGATGCTTGCGCTTGAGTCAGTACTCAATCAACTCACTCAGGTTGGTCTGTTGGAGCGAGACGAGGTGGCGCAAGATTTGCGCGACGCGCCACCGGCAGCGGTCGGAATTTGGTTGCGCGCTCTGCGGAATGTGCCCTTACGGACTGTCACTGAGCGTATGAAGAATGGAACAGCGACGGTGTTGGGCCGAAACAACCTCGCCGAGAGTCTGATCGAGGGGTTGCGATCGGCGGGAGTCCAGGTCACTGACGCCGGCCACAGCATCGATGCTGTTCCGGCGAGCTCGGACGCGGTCCGCGATGTAGTCATCGTTGTGGGAAACAACGATCAAGATGCCCTGTTGACCGACTGGAATCGCATCGCACTCGAATCAGGCCGCACGTGGCTACCGGTAATCCCTTTCGACGGTCGTCGAGCCCTCGTAGGACCGTGGACGCTTCCGAAAGAATCAGCCTGTTTCGTGTGTTATCGGGAACGCCGAGGAGCATCTTTCCCGGACCGTGAGGTCGTCGCGGATATCCTCACCGCACGCCCAGTTCGCTCCACCTCGGATCGGTCCACCCTCTGGCCAGGTCTGTCGACCATGCAGGTGGGTTTGGTGATCGAACGTGTTGTGGAGTGGTTCGGCCTGACGGATCGGAACGCCGGTCTGGCTGTTCCGGGTGGCCTCCATACCCTTGAGATCGGTTCGAGCGGACTCGAGGTCAATGCGCATCGCCTCTATCGTGTTCCGCGTTGCCCAGAGTGCTCGGGTGCCCGCGACACTGGCTACCCGATGATTTGGTTCCATCCCGATGCGGGTGTCCCCCTTCACCGTCACGATAATTCGCAGGCTTCCGACGGAGTAGCCTCCGTGCAGGAGGAAAACCAGTGAGCATCGTCTCCCAATCCCCTCCTACCGCCGTCCCGACCGGTGTGAGCGATGGAATTCCGGCAGGTATCGGGCCGGAGTGGACTCCGGCCGCCGAATCCGAAAAGGTTCTGCGCCCGTTACTTTCACCTGTCGTGGGCATCGCTACCCGCTTGTACCGCCAGATGCACGACACAGACGATGCACAAGCTTTCGCCGTAGGCGCCCGCGCCTGCGAATCGCAGCGACTACTCGGTGAGGCCTGTGCTCAGGCGGCTGGGGGCGGGTCACTCGACGAGCGTTCGGCGATGTTGTCAGCGCTCGGCGAGGCAGCGGAACGGTACAGCGCCGCCTACTGGCCAGAAAAGCACATGGTTCAAGCCACATGGTCAGAGCTGAACTCACGTGGCGATGTGACTTTCGATTGAATGTGGCCTGATTTCTGATGCCGTGACTGGCATAGTCTGATGTCTACGACGTGGGATGATCAGGTCTCCACATCTCGTGGAGGAGGATCATCCCCGGTTCGGCGGGAATGCCGAACGGTGTCGATGATCGATTGCAGGGTGCGCAGTTCGAGATCGAGGCTGACATACCCTTGGCTGGTCAGGTGTGCCCACGAGCGGACAGCAGGATTACATTCATGTCTGCTGTGTGGCCGTGGCCTGTCAAGCCTTGGACGTGGGAGTTGGTCAGCACAAATCCACTCAAAGAGTCGATTAGCCCTTACTGGCGTTGCCAGCCTTCTTTGCATCCCTGGCACGAATGTCCAGCCACACGGACAACGACGCCGTCGCGAGGACAAGCCCAGTAATCGCGATAACAGAAGGGCCCCACGCCAACCGAAATTCTGTGCCGAATACCCTCCCGCTCTGTCACTCATTGTTTGTGCGCGGTCAGTGACGATAATTTCCGTTATCGCACCGTCTCACCGAAATTGCCTGGTCAGCACACTTTCCGACCGAAAACTCTGTCGGTAGCCGCAGGTAGCGTGCGGTTTATGGCCGATATCGCGAAGAACATGCTGGTCGAGGCTCCGGCTGTCGGGAATTCCGGACAGCCGGAGCCTGTGGTGTCGGCGGATGTTCGAGCCCGGATCGCGCGTTCGGTGGCGGAATCGAAGTCCCCGAGCACCGTGCGGGCGTACGCGTCGGATTGGCGACGATTCGACACGTGGTGCGCACGCCGCGAATATCGGGAGTTACCGGCGGATCCACTGGTCATCGCGGCGTACCTGACCGACGCCGCCGACACACTCACCGACACCGGGGCGCGGGCGTATGCGCCGGCAACACTCTCGCGGTGGGTGGCCGCGATCGGTCACCGGCACCAGATGGCCGGATACCCGCCACCGACTGCGGATCCGATCGTCACCGCGACCCTGTCCGGAATCCGCCGAAGCTATGCCGCGGCGGGTGATCGACCGCGTCGACAGATGGCCCCGCTGCTGACCTCCGACATCGTCACCATCGTGGCGCACGCCCGAGACGCTGTTACCGGCTGGGCCGGCGAAGTCCTCGAGCGCCGTGACACCGCGCTGTTGTTGATGGGGTTCGCCGGTGCGTTCCGGCGCAGCGAACTCGTCGGCCTCGACTGCGGCGACATCGCTGTGCACCGCCTCGACGGGCTACACGTTCGGCTGCGGCGGTCGAAGACCGACCAGGACGGTCTCGGGGTGGTCAGAGCGCTGCCGTTCACCACGTCGCACGTCAGTTGCCCGCCGTGTGCGGTGCTGCGGTGGTTGCAGGTCGTTGCCGCCCAGGAACGAGGCGGACGGCCCGAGCTGATCCGATTGCTGCGCACAGCGCCGGTATTCGACGGGCACCTGTGCCGCGGCGCAGTACCCACAGCCTCGCCGCACACGCCGCTGTTCCGGTCGATCGCCAAGAACGGAAACCTCTCCACCGCAACATTGTCCGGGGCTGCGGTCCACGCCGCGGTTCGGCGCCGCGCTACCGCCGCGGGCTACGACGAGTCACTGGTAGCGCGACTGGGTGGGCATTCCTTGCGGGCCGGATTCGTCACCCAGGCGTTCCGCAACGGCGCCGATGCGCACGCGATCATGCGCCAGACCGGACACAAGACTCCGGGGATGCTCGAGGTGTACGCCCGCGAGCACGCGCCCTTGATCGGGAATGCCGTCAACGATCTCGGCCTATGACCACCCAACTGAGCGGAATTGCGTCCGATGCAACCGCGCGACAGCGGATACAGATGAAGC
>NZ_CAURKP010000295.1:0-4426 GCF_963525155.1 uncultured Rhodococcus sp. | reverse complement strand
TTGGTGTGGATGATGATTTCTTCGAGTTGGGTGGTAATTCGCTCAATGCGACCAGGCTCGTCAGCCGCATCAACCAACACGCTGGTACCGCGTTGCCGCTTCGGACGTTGTTCGATCACCCCTCTGTGGCGGAACTTGCTGTTGCACTGGACAATGCAGAGCGTGCCGACAGGCCTGCCCTCGAGGTGCAGACTCGTCCGGAGCAGATCCCGCTTTCACTTGCACAGAATCGGATGTGGTTCCTCAATCAGTACGACGTCGCATCTGCGGCCTACAACATCCCGTTGGCCATCCGACTCTCCGGCATCGTCGACGTTACGGCGCTTCGCGGTGCCTTCGGTGATGTTCTGACGCGTCATGAGTCGCTGCGAACAGTGTTCCCCGACAACGGTGACGGCCCCGTCCAGGTGATCCTGACACCCGAGGACGTCGAGTTCGATCTGAGCCCGATCGACGTCGACCGCGGTGACCTCGACACTCGCATACTCGAGGTCATGTCCGAAGGTTTCGACGTCACTGCTTCCGTGCCGATTCGCGTGAAGTTGTACCGCGTCGAGGAATTCGAGCATGTACTGGTGATGTCGGTGCATCACATCAGTGCGGACGGCGTGTCCATGACGCCGTTGGCTCGCGACGTCATGATCGCCTACGCGGCACGGTTGACCGGCCAGGCCCCCTTCTGGGCGCCGCTGGAGATCCAGTATGCCGACTTTGCGCTGTGGCAGCGGGTGCTCCTCGGTGACGAGGCTGACCCGAAGAGCATCGCATCGACTCAGATCGATTACTGGAAATCAACATTGAACGGGATTCCGGAACTGCTCGAGCTTCCGGCCGATCGACCGCGACCGGCGGTGGCCACCCAGAACGGTGCGATGGTTCGCTTCGACATCGCGTCCGAGATCATGGATCGCGTTCGTGAGGTCGCCGATCACCACAACGCAAGTGTGTTCATGGTGATTCACGCTGCGTATGCGGCACTGTTGGCGAGAGTGTCGGCGAGCACCGACATCATCGTCGGCACGCCCGTGTCCGGACGAGGCGAAGCGGCTCTCGAGGATCTCATCGGAATGTTCGTCGGCACGGTCGTCCTGCGAACGGATGCCGACCCCGCACTGACGTTCGCGCAGTTGGTCGACCAGGTGCGTGACCGAGATCTGAGTGCGTTCGGCAACGTCGATGTGCCTTTCGAGAGACTGGTGGACGCTCTGCAACCTGTTCGCTCACAGGCTCACACACCGCTGTTCCAAGTCACGTTTGCCTACGAATATATCGAAGACGCCACGTTCGAGCTTCCTGATCTGCGGGTGTCCGCCGTCGAATTCGACGTCACTCCAGCTCAATTCGATCTTGCCTTGACGTTGTTCGAGACCACGGAATCTACCAGCGGCGCAGACACCGAGTCGGTAGCGGTGAGTGGCTCGCTGACCTACGCGACGGATTTGTTCGACCGTTCCACGGCTGCGTCGTTCGCCGACCGATTCGTCATGATGCTCGAGCAGCTGACGCGGGATCCCGCGAGAGTAATCGGGGATATCGATGTCCTGAATCGGGACGAGCAGAACCTACTGGTGCCGGTGCGAGGACTTACGGCGGCGCATCCCGCGACTCTGTCCGAGCTGATTTTTGCTGCGGTCTCGTCGAATCCAACAGGGATCGCCTTCCTGTGGAATGGCCGCGCCGTCACCTATACCGAGGCCGACGAACTCTCGACCCGCCTCGCTCACGTCCTGCTGCGACGCGACATCACACCGGAAACATTTGTTGCGCTGGCTCTTCCACGATCGCTCGATTCCGTCCTCGCAGTCTGGGCGGTTGCCAAGACGGGTGCCGCATATCTGCCGGTCGACCCGAGTTATCCGGCCGATCGCATCGACCACATTCTCGAAGATTCTCGAGCGAGGTTGGGTGTGACGATCGCCGAGCAGCGTCAGTTCCTGCCCGACGACGTTGAATGGTTGGTTCTCGAGGACATCGCCGAAGAACTGGCGGCAGCCCCGGTGAGCGCGAGCTGGCCGCCGGTGCGGATCGACAATCCGGCGTACATGATCTACACGTCAGGTTCGACGGGCAAGCCCAAGGGCGTGGTTGTCACTCATTCCGGTCTCGCCAACTTGGCGGCCGAACGGCGTGAGCACTACCAGATCACGTCCGACGCCCGGTTCCTGCACACCGCGTCACCCAGCTTCGACATGGCTGTCGGCGAAATGATCTCCGCGCTCTCTGCTGCAGCAACATTGGTGATCGTTCCGGTGACCACGATCGGTGGTGACGACTTGGCCGAGTTGTTGGACTCGCAACGGGTCACCCACGCTCTGATCACCCCGGCCGTTCTGAGCACGATCGCCCCCCACGTCCACGAACATCTTCGCGTTCTCGGTGTGGGCGGTGAAGCGGTATCCGCTGAACTGGTCGATCGGTGGCAGCCAGGGCGAACGATGCTCAACGGCTACGGACCGACCGAGGCGACCGACATCTCCACAGTTGCAGACCTCGAAGCGGGACAACCTGTCACGGTCGGTAAACCTGTGCGCGGATTCCGGACCCTGATCCTGGACACTCGACTGCGACCGGTGCCGATCGGTACGCCTGGTGAACTGTACGTGGCGGGGCCCGCTTTGGCTCGCGGTTACCACAACCAACACATTCTCACCGCAACACGATTCATCGCCGATCCCCACGGTGATCCTGGACAGCGCATGTACCGGACCGGTGACATCGCTGCCTGGACGGCCGATCTCACCATCGAGTACCGCGGACGGATCGACAGTCAGGTCAAGATCCGAGGTCAACGCATCGAACTCGGTGAAATCGAGGCGGTGGCAACACAATGCGACGAGATCGCGCAATCCGTGGTGCTTGTCGTCGAGACTGCACTGGGCAAGCGGCTGGCGGCATACCTGGTGCCGCAAGCTGGGCGCGTGATCGATACCGAGTCCGTAAGGCGCTATCTGGAGTCCGCGCTGCCACGACCGATGGTGCCCGACGCGTATGTCGTGCTGGACGCTCTACCGGTGACCGTGAACGGAAAGCTTGACCGCAAGGCTCTTCCCGCTCCGACGTTCTCCGCGTCGAAGGTGCGCTATCGAGCACCCGCGTCCGAGACGGAAGAGATCCTCGCTTCGCTGTTCGCAGACCTGCTCGGTGTCGAGGCGGTGAGCGTCGACGATTCGTTCTTCGGGCTCGGCGGCGACAGCATCGCATCCATCCAACTGGTCTCCCGAGCGAAGGCTCGTGGTCTCGTGATGACCCCACGAGACGTCTTCGAACAGAAGACTGTTGCCGCGCTGGCACAGGTCGTTTCGCGATCTGACGCGCCGGCGCAGATGGTACTTGCCGAACTGCCGGGCAACGGTGTCGGAGAGTTGCCGCTGACGCCGGTGATGCGCATGGTGCTCGGCAGCACCGATCACTTCGATCGCTACTCACAGTCGATCGCACTGGATCTGCCAGTCGGCGTCGATCAGGCGGGGATCGTCGCCACGGTGGCCGCCGTCGTCGATCACCACGACATGCTTCGGTCGACCTTGCACAGCAAAACTTTGCACGTGGCCGAGCCCGGAAGCGTGGACGTGGCCGCACGTGTGCGGAAGGTCGACTTCGATCCCGCTGCCGTCGACAGCGCGGAAAGCTTGACCGAATTGGCACGATCCCAAGTGGAACTGGCTCGACGAGAACTTGATCCGCGCGGCGGTGTGATGTTCGCGTGCGTATGGCTCGCGCCGGTGGGTGACGCGGAAAAGGCGACCGGGCGACTGCTCGTCGTGATGCACCATCTGGTCGTCGACGGAGTGTCGTGGCGAATCCTGGTGCCGGACTTCATGACCGCGTGGGCACAGATCTCCAATGGTGCGCCGGCGCAGCTGGCACCTGTCGGCACGTCGATGCGTCGCTGGGCACATGCGCTGCAGGACAGTGCAGTTGGGGCGACGGCAGAACTGCCGGCGTGGCGGGCAATCGTCGACGGCGAGGACCCGGATCTGGGATCGGCGCGCTTCGACCCCTCGCTCGATCTGGTCGCAACTGTCCGCGACATCGAGGTGCGCGTCGACGCGTCGACGACTCAAGCACTGCTGACCGAGCTTCCGGCCGCGTTCCGTGGCGGCGTGAACGACGGTTTGCTGACAGCTCTGGCGCTTGCAGTCACTCGGTGGCGTCGCGAACGAGGCGTGCACACCACATCGACGCTCATCCAGATGGAAGGTCACGGGCGAGAAGAGCAGACTGCACCCGGTGCTGACCTCTCGCGTACCGTCGGTTGGTTCACCAGCGTCTATCCCGTGCGCCTCGAACTCGGTGCGCTCGACATCGACGACGCCATGCGCGGCGGCGTCGCGGCGGGTCGGGCCGTGAAGTCGGTCAAGGAACAACTGCTCGCCGTGCCCGGTCGTGGCATCGGCTACGGGGTCCTCCGATATCTGACCGGCAG
>NZ_CAURKP010000294.1:0-4463 GCF_963525155.1 uncultured Rhodococcus sp. | reverse complement strand
GTGAACGCCTCCGGCCGAGCAGAACGCTGTGCTCGACCGGGGCGCACTTCACGAAAGTCAGTTGGAGGAAGTGTAGATGTCCGTCGGTATTCCGGGACCGCAGTCGCTGACGATCGAAGATCTGCCGAAGTTGGTGGCTGCAGTTGCGGCGGTAGATCCTGATCGTGTGGCTCTGAGCCACGGTGGAACCGAAATCAGCTACGGACGACTCAATGACGAGTTGGTCACTCTCGACACCGCGATGGGTGGGGCATTGGGGGCGGATGCCCTGGTTCCTGTTGTCGTTTCCACGGTGCTGCCAGAGCTGATCGGCAGCGAGGCCGACGGTCTCGGCGCGGTGGTCGACCGTCTCATCACCGACGGCACTTCGATCGTGGAGGTCGCGTCGGAGTCCGATGCACACGTGACCCTCGCAGGACTCTTCGACGAGCAGGTCGAGCGGACGCCGGATGCGCTCGCGCTGGATTACGCCGGAACGCAGCTCACTTACGCGCAGTTCGACGCGCGGGCGAACCGCCTGGCCCGTGAACTCGTCGCGGCAGGTGTCGGACCGGACAGCCTCGTCGGTCTCGCGATGCGTCGATCGATCGATCTCCTCGTCTCGATGTACGCGATCGTCAAGGCCGGCGGCGCGTACGTTCCACTCGACCCGGATCATCCTGCCGACCGTCTCGCTTACGTACTCGAAATCGCGAAGCCCACGGCTGTGCTCACACGAACGTCCGATGCCGTGGTGCTGCCGCACGGTACGCCCACGCTCGACGTCGACACCCTCGACTTGTCGGGTCGTGCCGAGACAACTGTCACCGACGCCGACCGGTTGGCGCCGCTGCGCGCGGACAACACTGCGTATGTCATCTTCACGTCCGGATCGACCGGACGCCCCAAAGGCGTTGCAGTCTCTCACCGTGCCATCGTCGCGAACCTGCAATGGCGTCAGACCGAGTACGGATTCACTGCCGACGACGTTATCTTGCAGAAGACACCCTTCACTTTCGATGTGTCCGTGTGGGAGTTCTTCTGGCCGCTGCAGGTCGGTGCATCGCTGGTGATCGCGGAACCCGACGGACATCGTGATCCGGTGTACGTGGCTCGCACGATGATCGAGCGCGGAGTGACGGCGGTGCACTTCGTGCCGTCGATGCTAGCCGTGTTCGTCGCCGAACCCCTTGTTGCGCAGGTCAAAACCCTTCGCTACGTGTTCGCTTCCGGTGAGGCGTTGCCGGCTCGAACGGCGGCACGTCTGCGCGAGGTCAGCAGCGCTGGACTCCACAACCTGTACGGCCCGACCGAAGCCGCCGTCGACGTGACTTATTACGAAACCGGCGAGCAGGATCAGGTGTCGGTGCCGATCGGTGCAGCAGTTGCGGATACCGAGCTCCTGGTGCTCGACGATGCGCTGCGGCCCTCGCCGTCGGGTGTAGCAGGAGAGCTCTATCTTGCCGGGAGTCAGCTGGCCAGGGGATACGTGTCGCGTCCCGATCTCACGGCAGACCGCTTCGTGGCGCGGCCCGGCGCTACTGACGGATCCCGGATGTACCGAACCGGAGACCTGGTGCGCTGGCGCGGTGCCGGAGCGAACCGTCAGCTCGAATACATCGGTCGCACCGACTTTCAGGTCAAGCTCCGCGGTCTGCGCATCGAGCTCGGTGAGATCGAGGCGGCACTGCTCGATTGCGAAGGTGTTTCCCAAGCCGTGGTGATCGTCCATTCGGACGAAACGATCGGTGACAACTTGGTGGCCTACATCGTCGCCGAGGGTATCGATTCTGAGAATCTGACGTCGTCGCTTGGCGAACGGCTACCCGACTACATGATCCCTGCCATGTTCGTCGAACTGGACGAGTTTCCGCTCAACGCCAGCGGCAAACTGGATCGAAAGGCTTTGCCCACACCCGAATTCGTGTCGAAGACGGTTGAGTACCGCGAGCCCGCGACACCCACCGAAGCCGGTGTGGTCGCGATCTTTGCCGATCTACTCGGGCAGGATCGGGTAGGGGCAGATGACGGCTTCTTCGAACTGGGCGGCAACTCGTTGCTCGCCACTCGCGTGGTTGCGCGGATCAATGCCGAACACGGCATCGCCATCGACATGCGCAACTTCTTCGACGCACCCACCGCCGCAGAACTTGCCGTCTTCATCGACGAAGCGAAAATCTCAGAAGACCGCAAGGCTCACGTTCCCCTGATCCCTCGCGAGCGCCCCGAGTTGGTTCCGCTGTCTTTGGCACAGCAGCGCATGTGGTTCCTCAATCGATTCGAACCAGAATCGGCAGTCGACCATATTCCGGTCGCGCTGCGGCTCAGCGGAGCGCTCGATGTCGATGCGTTGCAAGGCGCACTCGAGGATTTGATCGAGCGGCACGAGATCCTTCGGACTGTGTACCCGGAGGTCGACGGCGTCGGATATCAGCGCCTGGTCGACATTGCAGCCGTGGTACCGAACCTGACTCCCATACGGGTGGACGAGTCGGCGATCGTCGAGCGCGTGACCGACTTCGTGACTCCGGGATTCGACGTGACCACCGAGGTTCCGATTCGGGCGGCACTCTTCCAATTCGCCGCCGACGAATTCGTCCTCGTGTTCGTCGTCCATCACATCAGCGGTGACGGGTTCTCCATGGGACCGTTGACCAAGGACATCGTTTCGTCTTATGTGTCTCGGACACAGGGAATTTCGCACGATCTTGCTCCGCTGCCCGTACAGTTCGCCGACTTTGCACTGTGGCAGCGCGAGGTTCTCGGCAGTGAGGACGACCCGGATTCTCTGATCACTCGCCAGGTCGACTACTGGCGCCACGCGTTGGCCGGTATCCCCGATCAGCTCGATCTTCCGTCGGACCGCCCGCGCCCGCGCGTCGCGTCGAACCGGGGAGCCGGGCACACATTCACGATCGAGCCGGATCTCCACCAGGCTCTCAATCGAATTGCGCTCGACAACAACGCATCTCTGTTCATGGTGTTGCACAGTGCCGTGGCGATTCTGCTGGCGCGGTTGTCCGGGACTTCGGACATTGCGATCGGCACTCCGGTCGCCGGTCGAGGCGATCAAGCTCTCGATGACCTCATCGGGATGTTCGTCAATACGCTCGTGCTCCGCACAGATGTTGACGTCAACATGTCTTTCATCGACTTGATCGCCCGGGTTCGAGATATCGATCTCGATGGATTCGGTAACTCGGACGTTCCGTTCGAGCGGTTGGTGGAGGTGCTCAATCCCTCGCGATCGCAGTCGAGGAATCCGCTGTTTCAGGTGATGCTCTCTATGCAGAATCTTGGGCAGAGCACGCAAAGCAGCCTCGAGGTACCGGGATTGATCATCTCTGGGCTCGATGTCGATTCGGCGACAGCCAAATTCGACTTGCAGTTCACGATCTGGGAGTCCGACGCGACTGCTGCGTCAGGGGGCCTGAGCGTGGCACTCGTTTATGCGACGGATTTGTTTGACGAGGCATCGGTGAAATCTTTCGCCGGTCGGTTGACTGTGATTCTTGAAGCGATTGCAGCGGATGCCACGGTGGTGGTCGGTGATATCGATTTGCTCGATGCTGCCGAGCGTTCGGACGTTTTGGATTCTTGGATGGTTCCTGGTGTCGAGGTCGAGCCCGGCACGACGTTGGTTTCGATGTTCGACGCGAGGGTTGTGGGTGAGGCTTCGTCGACTGCCGTGGTGTTCGAGGGTCGCCGGTTGTCGTTCGGCGAGCTGGATGAGGCGGCAAATCGGTTGGCGCGCAAGCTGATCGAGTCGGGTGTTGGTCCGGAGTCGTTGGTGGCGGTTATCTTGCCGCGGTCGGTCGAGTTGGTTGTCACGTTGTTGGCTGTTGTGAAGGCCGGTGGTGGCTATCTTCCGATTGATCCGACGTATCCGGCAGAGCGAATCGCTTATACGTTGGGGGACGCGCGTCCTGTGTGCGTCGTCGCTGCAGGTGATGTCGTCGATGTCGAGGTGCCAGTTCTTGACGTGATGGCGTTGGACTTGGCGAATTACGACGGTTCGCCGGTGTCGGACGGTGATCGTCGTTCTGCGTTGCGTGCCGACGATATTGCCTACGTGATCTATACGTCCGGTTCGACTGGGAAGCCGAAGGGTGTGGCGGTCAGTCATCGGAATGTGGTGGAGTTGTTTGCGAATGCTCAGCCGCGGTTCGGTTTCGATGGTTCGGACGTGTGGACGTTGTTCCACAGTTACGCGTTTGATTTCTCGGTGTGGGAGTTGTGGGGCCCGCTGTTGTACGGCGGCACTGTTGTGGTGGTGGATTACCTGACTTCTCGCTCGCCGGAGCAGTTCCGTGAGTTGGTTGTGCGGGAGCGAGTGACAGTGCTCAATCAGACTCCTTCGGCGTTCTATCAGTTCGCCGAGGCGGATCGGATGGCTGGCGATTCGGCCGGTTCGTTGTCGTTGCGTCATGTGATCTTCGGCGGTGAGGCGCTGGATTTGTCTCAATTGGTGCGTTGGTATGACC